>NZ_JADYVS010000040.1:0-51899 GCF_020194055.1 Bradyrhizobium sp. NBAIM03
GCCCCGCCCTTCCCAAAGGAAGCTCCGACGTTCTCAAGGTCGACACGGTTCGGGTGCAACCGTCCGCGAAGGGAATGACATGAGGACGCCTCTGAGATTGCAAGTGCGAAGAAGTCAGGGCATGGCGAACATCGGGCGATGGCTGCCTGAACCGGGCTCCGGCACGAGCAAACAGCTTGCCAGGTGTCGCGCGTCGAGGTCCAGACTAGGCAAGGAATCATCACCTCGTCTCGTATTGAGTGGTTCTCGTAAGTTTCTTGGTCAAAACACATGCTAAGTGCGAAACCTCCATTGCCAACGTCGTGTCCGCGGTCACCGGCAGAGAGAGCTTTCGTCTGCCAGAGTCATATGCGTAGTACAGCGGCTTTCCAATTATCGCATGTTGTCTGCGCTCCTTGATGTTCTTGTGTCCAACAGCTCTCGGCGCATCATCGCCGCGATTCTCGGATCAAGGCAACGCGACTGGATACCACGACGCTGCCGCCGTGGACCTACTGGACAACGCAACTTGGGATCGCGCGAGAGCTTTCGTGCCTTGATTGATCGTCAGACGTGTCGATCGCTCGCACAACGGCGTTAGCTCTATCGAGCGAAAATGTTGCTGTCGTGCCCTCGTCGAACTTGACGCCCAGATCAGTTGTATCCGCCGCGATCCTTGCCATAGTGGGAAAGACAGCAGGCTGACGTAGTTGCGTGAGTAACTCTCGTAAAAGAGGTTTTTGGCCACAAGCGTTGATGGCTTCGTAGGACTTGTTCCAACTCACTCCCTGATCGGAACGGTTTGGAAGATTTCTTGGCGCTGGTATGCTTGCCACACCGGGTCCGAGATCCACGTGGTGAGTCATGCTATTCATTCTGTCTTGGAAAACTGTAGTCGCCGGGGCAGCATATCAGGAGGCATTGTAGCGAAGACCTCCCCAGAATGGGTAGGGATCTATCCGCCCTTGATGCTGAGTTGGCCCGGGTTCAACCTTGAGCATAGTCTGTCGAACGCCATCCGGAACTGCCCCCTTTTCGTCATGAAGAACTGCCCCTTCGGCAACGCTGCGGTTCGACGTGATCAGCATGGCGCCGGTTTCGTAACGGCGACTGACCAGCCGGAAGAACAGATGCGCAGCGTCGGGTTCAGGGGCAGGTAGTCGAGTTCGTCGACGATTAGTAGCTTTGGCTTCGACAGCGCGAGCAGTTTCTTGTCCAGATGCTGCTCGCCGTGCGCCTTGGCGAGGCCCGCGACCAGCGTCGTTGCCGTGGTGAACTGCACCGTGTACCCGTCCAGGATCGCCTCTCGCCCGAGAGCAATCGACAGGTGCGTCTTGCCGACGCCTGGCGGACCAGCGTCATAATGCCGGGTGTCTGGGATCTGAGGTGGAGATCCTTTACGCGTTCCATCCGCGATGCGGAGCGTCAGTCGTCATTGTCTCCTGCAAGCGGCTTGGGGGTGAGACGCATTTTGTGATCAGACAACCTGATGCCACCTTAACGCTGCTGCCGGCATGGATGGCGGTTCCCGCCGCCGCTTCCTTCCATCTCAAAGCTGATCCGCAGCTTCCGGTGGATCGTCTACTGGAGCGCGTCTTCTTGTCGAGGCGCTCTTAGTCTCCTCTTCCAGGGAATCGTCCCATTCGCGAGGAGGCCGTCATGGCGGACGCATCACGTCGTCAGGGGGATCTGTTCGAGAGCCCTCCGACATAGAGCAGCATTCCAATCGAAGCCCAACAGCAAATGCTGGCGCTGTTAAAGGAGCTTCTGACCGAAGCGCTCACCGACAGCGCAGTCGAGGCACACGACGTGAACCGGGAGGACGGCGGTGAGCAATATCACACCTGAGCACCTTGCTCGCCAGGCCGTCGTCTACGTTCGCCAGTCGACGGCAGACCAGGTCATCAACAACCGCGAGAGCGAGCGCCGCTAGTACGGCTTGGTCGACCTTGCCCGGCAGCTGGGCTAGAGCGAGGTGGCCGTAATCGACGACGAACTCGGTCGCTCTGGTGGCGGCACCGCGCGTCCCGGATTCGAGAGGCTGGTCGCCGCCATTTGCGAAGGGCAAGTTGGCGCTGTGGTCTCGATTGAGGCCTCTCGGCTGGCCCGCAACGGTAGGGATTGGCACACGCTCCTGGAGTTCTGCGGGCTCGTTGGAACACTGATCGTCGGTGAGGATGGCGTCGACGATCCTCGCTATCCCAACGATCGCCTTCTGCTCGGCATGAAGGGCACGATGAGCGAGATGGAGCTATCTATCTTTCGGCAACGCTCGCTTGAAGCCTTGAAGCAGAAGGCACGCAGGGGTGAGCTCTTCCTCAACGTCGCCATCGGCTACCTCAAGGTCTCCAACGATCGGATCAACAAGGACCCTGATCGGCGCATTCAGGAGGCGCTCGCACTCGTGTTCACCAAGTTTGCCGAGATGCAGACACTGCGCCAGATCCACCTCTGCTTACGGCAGGAGCGAATCACTTTGCCCGGGGGTCGGCCATGGCCCCGAGGGGCGCCACGTCGAATGGAAGTTACCCGTGTACAATACGATCTACCACATCCTGACCAATCCCGCCTATGCTGGCGCCTATGTCTTCGGGCGCTCGGGCAGTCGAGTGACGATCGAGGCCGGCCGCAAGAGGATCGTGCGGGGCTTCCGGCGCGAGCGCAACGACTGGGAGGTTTTGATCAAGGACCACCATGAGGGCTACATTACGTGGGCGGAGTTCGAGAAGAATCAGGGCCTGATCACCGACAACGCCAACGGAAAAAGCTTCATGAGTCGAGGCTCGGTTCGCAGCGGCGAAGGCCTGCTCGCGGGTTCTTCGTTGCGGCCACTGCGGCAGCAAACTTCACGTTACCTACAGCGGTACGCACAGTACTGTCGGGCGGTATCATTGCCGCGGTAGCCAGATCAACCAGTGTGGAGACCCGTGCATCTCATTAGGCGGTCTGCGCGCGGATCGCGCGATCAGCGCGGGGGTCATCGCGCGGCTGCAGCCGCTGGGTATACGGGCGGCGCTGGCGACCATGGAAGCGCGCGGCCGTGAACACGCCGACAAGCTGCGTCAGCTCGAGTTGACTCTGGAGCGGGCACGCTACGAGGCAACTCGCGCTCGTCGGCGATACGAGGCTGTCGAGCCGGACAATCGCCTTGTTGCCGGCGAGCTGGAGCGGCGCTGGAACGAACGCCTGGTCGCTGTCCGCGAGCTTGAGGGCGAGCGCGACACGTTGTTGGCTACGCCGGAGATGACGTTGAGCGACATCGATCGCGATCGGTTACTTGCGCCTGGTTCCGAACTCAAGAGAGCTTGGGAAAGTCCGGGTGCAACAGCTGCGACGCGCAACAGGATCATCCGAAGCTTGATCAATGAGATCGTTGTGCGCATCCGCGACGAGGTGCTGGACTTGATTGTCCACTGGCATGGCGGCGATCACACGGCATTGCAGGTGAGGAGGAACCGCACCGGCGAGCACCGCGGCGGATGTGGTCGATCTCGTTCGTGTCCTCGCGCGTCAGATGCCCGACAGCACCATCGCCGCGGTTCTCAACCGCGTCAGTAGGTCGACAGGGCGTGGCAACAGTTGGGCCCGCGTCCGCGTTCGCAGTCTGCGCAACCAACACGCCATCGCGGCCTACCGAGAGGACGAGCGCGCCCAGCTGCGTTGAAAGTCAGTCCTTCGACGGTTCGCCGTCTGATCGAAGAACAGAGCTTGGCTGCGCAGCAGCTGTGCAAAGGCGCACCGTGGATGGTCAAAGCGGTTGATCTGGAACATCCCCAAGTCAAGGGCGCGGCGGTTCCGGCGGCCATCGTCTGGCGATCCGGGTCAAAAAGAACTTCAACTCCAAGGGGGTAGCGAGATGGGCAGCATGAACCTGACTCGAGCGCGCCGAGCAGCAGCACGTTCTCGCCGTTGGCGATCCAACGTGACGCGGCCAGGTCGCGGATCTGCTTCGGTCGATCGACGGCTGCGCCTATGATCCTTGCGCACGACCTCGCGCTCGCACAGTAGGATCAGCGTCTCATGCGCCGACAGGTTCACGCGCGCCGTCTCGTCGGGCAGGTTGTCGAGCTGGTCGCGGATGCCGGAGAGCTGCGAGCGCGCCAGCATGGCCCCCAGCCAATCGATTGGTGCTTCGGTGACCTTCTTTGTACGCACCATCAGAAGCTCCCTCCGATCGTAGCTTCGTATTCGGCAAGAGGACGTAACAACGAGGGCAGTGGTGAAGGCGCCGGCACTGTCGGTGTCGCGGTTGCTGGTTGGCAGACCGCGCCATCGCGACAGGCAACCCCGTCGAGGTGGGCGAACTCGACGATCCGCAGCCGGCGATCCTCCGATTGCCTGTGACCGCAACCTCGCGCATGCCATGGTGGATGCGCACCTCGCCAGCCGCGACCGTCACCGCCACGCGCTCGCTGATCAGCCGCCAGGGTACCGTAGTTGGTCGTGTCGATCTCGACAGCACAATCGTTGCCGACGACGCGGGCCAGTTCGCGCGGCGATCCGAGCGACGCCGAGCGGCTTCGACCGGTGTACCTCGTCACACGCAAAGCGAGTGATCGGCGCCACGCCCGTCGTGCCGTGGACCGTACGTTCGCCACCCCGCCCTCCCACTCGGCGAGATGCGTCTCGAATGCCTCCCAGCTCGCGAAGGAATGCTCCGCGATCACGTTCTTCTTCACGTAGTGGACGCCATTCTCCGTCTTGCCCTTTGTGCGCGCCCGATACGGTGCGCAGGCGCGAGGACGGAAGCCCCAATGCTTCGCGAACGTGATGAGCTTGTCGTTAAACTGAACCGACCGGCTCACCTGTCGTGGCGCACCACGAGCGCGCGTGGATTGTCCTTCAGCACTTCCTCCGGCAAGGTCGTGAATGCGCTCTCGAGCCCAGCGAACCAGTGCTCTTGCTTTTCGGCGCGGGTCGCCACGAACACAAATGCTTTGACCTTCGCCCCGCCGATATCGACCAGACGCTCGCCGAAGTCGATCTGTAGCTGCCGCCCCGGGGGCGTCTCGAACCGGGTCGTCGCCAGAGCTTCGGCCTTCAGTGCCTGGCGGTAGGGCTGCACGGCGCGTCGCAGCGTTCGCCGGCTGACCGCCAAGCCGTTTTCGGCCAACAGGTCGTGACGGACCGCATCCGCATTGCCGCGATGTCGAATGAACCTCTCGCGCAGCCAGCCTTCAAGGCCATGACCCGCTTCGCCCGCTCAGGCGACTTGAAGGCTTCACCCACCCGCGCCACGTAGTCCTTCACCGTCTGCAGCCCAGCTGGCGCGCAATCCGCTTCAGACCTCACCCACACACCCTCAGGTGCAACATCTCCGTCACGTCATCCGGCGTATTCATCACCTGCCCCTGTGAATTACTCCACGACAAGCCTTCGATTCGTTCCTCGTTCATTCGCTCTCTCCTCGGCTATCCAAGGAGGGGGCAATTCCTCGTGACGTCGAGGGGGCAGTTTTCGATGGCGCGCGCGACAGCGAGCCGACTTTGTTTTATCAGTCTGGCTCTGCCCTTTGGCAGAGCTAGAAAGCCAAACAAGCTCGGCCGAAGCTGTCTCGATGGGAGAACTCCAGCCATCTTGGGACGTCAAACACCACGCGCCATGTTCGATGCGGAGCGCGTTTTCGTACGATCGCCGTCGCTACTGTCGATCAGGTTGGCAGCAGCCATGTGCACTCCACGACAACATACTCCGGAATGCTGTCCAGCGAGGACTTGCCGACGGCCCGAATTTGACGCGTCTGAATGCCAACGGGCGATCGAAGCGATTACCCCTTCTGGGAGTAAAGAGTCGGAATTCGGTGGAGGAGCTGGCCCGGACCTCAACGACGAAAAATCAATGGGGCCGCGAGACGATGCAGTCCCGCGGCCTCGCCACCGGAATTTAGTGAAAAGACAGTTTAAGTATAAAATCCCTCAGCCGGTGTTCTTTCAAGTAGAACACCGTGTTCCAACACTTGCCAATCCGGACAGCTACGGGGAAACGCGTGCAACCGCAGACCAATGCGGCCGCGAGATCGATGAAGAAGCCGGTAAAATTGACGGTTCGCCTGTCCTATTCGCCTGTCATAACGGGCGCCAAGCGTCGAAAGAGTGTATCAGCGAGCAGAGCTGTTTGTAGTCGTCGGCGTCGTGCGTAATGGTGATCCTGCGGGTGCCGTTTGACCGTATCATTGCTGTTGCGCTGATTTCCGCGAGGTTCGTGCATAACTGCCGGTTGCCGAGGCCCTCTTCAGCGTCATACGGCTTCCGTTCGCTTAAACCATTTCCTCGGTCAGCCAATGTAGTAGCCGCGCATGCGAAGCTCTGCCTCTCATCTATTGATGTGTTTCGCAGCCGGAACACACTACCGACACGATTGATTATTGCCTCACGCATCTCACGCGCATCGCGTGACGGAGACTTCGCGACGACCGACCTAGTGCTGACGCCAGAGGCCGCCACGCCAGCGGCCGGATCAGTCCCTACTCGCGGCTCGTTGCTGGGAAGTCCGCCCTTCAGATGGGGGTGTCGTAGGTGATGGGATAACGTTCTGGAAACGGCCCTCCTGCGTAGTCAATCTCCGCGGCGGGACGCACGCCCCGGATTTGCAGGATGCGGCGAACGATTTCCGGAACTTGGATGCGGCTGATCTGGTCGCCGAGGCAGGTGTGCATCCCGTAGCCCAGATGCATGTAGACCGACTCCGGCCGGTCGATCGCGAAGCTGGACGGCGCCGGCAGTTGCAAGCCATCGCGCATCGCCGACCGGGTCGAGATCAGCACCGTGCTGCCGGCCTTGATTGTCGTCGCGCGCAGCGAGCCCTTGGCTATCCGGTAATCGGTCCGGCAGTGGCGCACCACGAACGGATTGATCGGGTTGAAGCGCAGCGCTTCCCAGCAATAGCGATACATCAGATGGTCATTGTTGCTGCTGGCGACGTCGATGGCCTCCTTCAGGATCCTCGGGCGCTTGAACAACTCGTCGAGCAGCTGCACGATGGCCGCCGATGTGGTCTCAATCCCGCCGACCAGTGTGCCCATCATATTGGTAATAATGCGTTCGTCGGCGAAGCCGATCGAATCGTCAAAATGGCTATTCAGCAGGCGGCTGAACACGTCCTCGAGCGGCGCCCCATTTTTCAGCTGCTCGCGCCGCTGCGGGAGCAGTTGTGTCAGATAGGCGCGCATCTCCTGCCCAGCGTCAATGTTGTCCTGGTGCACCTTCGGATCTTTGTCCAGGTTGTGAAACATGTCATATTGCGTCGCGCGCGACCAGCGGAACATCGAGGCCAGATCGGGGCCGGGAAAGCCGAAATATTCTCGGGTCAGCTGAATGGGCACCAGGCGCGACAACGTGCTGACCACGTCGATCCGGTTCTGGGTATAGATCTGCTTTTCGACAGACGCATTGGCGAGGCTGCGCACCTTCTGGCGAATTGCCGGCAGATCCTCCATGCGCATGAAGGCGCGCATGATACCCTTGTCGCGCTGGTTTATTTCGGTGCAGTCGCGGCCGAGCATGAAGGGGCCGACCGAAGGGTCCATCATTGGCGCATAGGTGACGTTGAAGATGTCGGGGCGGCTCAGCGCTTCCTGCACGTCGGGGAAGCGGGTGATGAACACCGGCCCCGCGGCGCCCAACGCCAGGTTGGGCCTGACGCGCCGGATGAATGCGAACAATGCATCCGGATGTTTGGCGATCATCCATTTCAGGAACTTCGCCGCCGGCCCCTGTTTCTGTTCCGCCATTGCTGCCGCACCCTAACTCCGAAAAGCTTCGCCTGGTCGGTCGATCCGGGCTTCCGTCCACCTTTCCCCCTGCGGGAGCGAGATGGTCTTCGCTATTGCTCCAGTTGGAGCTGACCCAATCAATTTCAGATCGACTTGAGGAACTCGATGATTGCGTTGCGCTCCTCCGGAGACAGCGCAGGGCCAATGACGCCCTCATGCTTCTCGTTCGAGAATTCGTGGCCGGTATTGCGATTGGCGGGCCTCGACGTATCGATGATGAAGTAGCCCTTGCTGTCGTAGGTCCTGCCTTCAGGAGCGACCGTCCGTGTCACGATACCGACGCGGACAGGATCGAAGTTGGGCTCACCGAGCAGGAAGACTTGTGGGCGCTCCGCAACCGGGCTGAGCAGATCGTAGATCGTCGGCACCGAGCCGTTGTGCAGGAACGGCGCAGTCGCCCATACGCCGTTCAGCGGACGCGCCTTATAGCCGAAACCTGCCGCGAGACAGTTCGGCCGATCGCCTTCGATCTCCGCTTGGACCGTCCCGGTCGACCGAAGCCATTCGTCGATGCCGGATTGGACCACGGCGCCGAGCGCAAGCGCGTAGAGTTGCATCGCATGGTCCGAGAGGTGGATCGTATCCAGCGTGTTGTCAGCCTTCCGTTGGCAGACATCGATGTCGAGGCCGAGTCCTGGGCTGCTCTGGCCCGCCCTGGCCAGTTCGCTGCCGGCGGTGTCCACGGTGCGATTGCGCAGCACGTCGCCCTGGGCCGGATCGGTGCCGATATGGCTTTGCTTGATGATCTTGACGTTGAGTACGGATTCCCTCGTCTGCTTCTCCTGCCCATCGCGACCGCGCCAGCGGATAGGGCCGAAGTTCTTCCAGAACTCCGCGTCCGGGGCCTTGCCGTGCACGATGTCCGGCGTCAGCGCTGGAAGATGGCAGCCGCTGCAATGTTTGTCGTAGAGTTGGGCTCCCACGGCGGCCTTGGCTTTGTCGATCGCAGGAAAGCTGTCGGGCCAGGCCGGCGCATTCAGTCCGGTGAAGGCTTTCGCCACCAGCGGCTGGTCCTTTCCAGCGAGCTGTTGTTCGATCCAGTGCAGATTATCGAAGGGGATGCTGCTGGCAAAACGTCCCCCCTTGGGCGGGGCGGTGAGGTTGAGCTCCGCCGAAACCCCCATCGCCTCGCCGGCATTGCGCACCAATGGCTGCATAATCGAGCCGTCGTACTGCACCCAATCGAACCATGACGATGTCCAGATGTGCGGGTAGCTGACAGGGGCGTTGAGGTTGACGTAGTTGCCGTAGCGCTTGGGGTCGAGTGCGAACACCTGGTTGCCGATGCGATTGAGCGCATCGAGGCGGGTAAACCCTTCCGTGACGTCGATCCCAGCGGGCTGATCGATCAGAGCACCAAGTATTCCATCGAGCTCCTTGGACAGTTGGACGCGTGTAAGATCGCTGTACTCGGTTCCTAAAACGCGCTTCGCGAACCGCCCGAAGCGACCGTCGAAGAAGGGTAGCTTTGCCGACAAAGCGGTCTGTGCGAGCGCAGCGCGGAGCGCATTTGTCAATTGACCGAGATCGGTCACGGCGGGGCCGCCTTCAATGACATAGCGCTTCTCTTTGAAGATCAGTTGGCCGGTATGGCACGCGGCACAGGTCAATCCAACGGCAGTCTCCTTACGCGAAAGTCCGCGGATCGACTGAAACGGCGAATATGCAAAGCCGATCGGCAAACCGTACTCATTGTTCTCGCTTTCGGCAGACTTTATGAATCCAAACCGCAGTAAATAGCGGTTGTCAGAAAACCGTTCTCGTTTGAAAAAGGGGATAGCGAAAGGCGAGTTCAGCGGCGCTTCCAGGGCGAGAAACCATGACAGCGGGATCGGTAAGGTCTGCGTGCCCTGGGCTTTATGATGGAATCGATCGGCGTCTTCGGCGTTCCAGCCCTGATCGAGCGAAACCTGCTCGCTCGCGGAAACCGGTTCAGGGAGAGCAGGCGGCGTCAGAGCTTCGATTGTCGCGCCAAGCTGGGAGCTGGTCATGACTGCGATCAAAGCAATGACCACGACGATCGCCAGAAGAACAAGAAAGCGTCGCCACCAAAGGCGCCGAATTGCGCTGGGAACTGTCGACATGGCTCCCCCGTGTCAGCGAACGGCCACCAGCAGAGAGCCGTGCAAACAGTAATACTACAACTACATGATCTTGTAGGCTTACCCCTGCTGTTGACGTCCTTGAGACGCGATCACTATTCTTTCTGACGTCACAATCGGTGGTCTGTGGAATGGGCGAACTTGACCGCATAACAAGAACATCTAGAGCGTTCGGACGAGCTCTTGTTCGAGCCGCCATCCCATCCTCGCGATCGAATTTGCAGTGACGTTGGGTCCGCTGTGGGAGATCGGGGGCTGTAATCCGCGGGAACGCGAGCGAACGGAATCGGCCGGGCGCCTGAGGGCAATAGGCTCGCACTCGGAGATCAGGACTCCGTAGGGCGCAATGACCATGAGCATACATCCGGCCACGCCGATCACGATGATGCAGACGGCGAATTCGAGCCAAGCAACGCGGCTACCATTTAACGGCTTCGTTTGGCAAGCACGATGACGGCGCGGCTGACCTGAATTAGCAGCATCGGCGTCAAGCTGTAGCCCGCGACAATGCTACACATCGTGAGCGTCGGTGGCAGACGTGGAAGACGTCGGTCATCGGCAGCCAGTAGAGAGGGACTGCGAGCAGAGGGCCGTACAGGCCGAGCGCAGCCAGACCCATGGATTGCGCGTGAACTCGTTGACAACGGTACCGGAGCGGCTGCTGCGCATGGCGACGACGCGCCAGAGTTGTGCGAATGCGACGGCGAGGAATGTGGTGGTGACTATGGCCTCGCCCGTCCAGCCGGGCCGAAAACGCCAGTGTCCCCGCGGTTCTCACGCTTACGAAGGAAGGCCTCATATCCCTCCGGGTCACCCTCCTTCACGCGGTTCAGCGCGCGCTTAGCTTCCAGATCGGCGGACTTGCTATGACGCTGTTTGATCTTTTTACTTTTGCTTCCATCTCTGCGAGCTGTCCCGTTGCTGTTGGTACACTCTCGGGTATTGTCTCGAGCTTAGCGCTTGGTCGCGTCTCATCGAGGCCTTCGACGCACCAATTGGGATGACGAGATGCTGCGGCTCGAATTGAACGACCTTCTCGAAGGTGGGTTTGAGCCCCGCTCGACGATCTGCACGAGGCCGTCCAGGCGCTGCTCGACCATCCGCGGCGCGGCCCCGGCGGCCTGCTGCCCGCAGGGCTGATCCAAGCGACCAAGTTTGCATCGTCGCCGTTGAAATGGTTGAAGTCGAGTCGACGTCAGCATTGTTACCTCCGGAGACGTCAGCGTCGCGGCACCGGAAGCTCTGGCAGTATTCCGAAAACGACACGATCCCCGGCACCGACGACACCTAGCAAGGAATCGACTGCATGCGCCTATCTCGCATCCGAACGCGGTTCGTCGATGGTGCGGTGTCGCAACATCCGCGAGTCGATCAGCAACGTCTACAAGGAAGCGAAAGCGCGAAGCTCATCGGCAACCCAACCATCGGCCGTCGCCCTGCGCGAGGGCAAGCGCCTCGAACAGCCGCGGCAGCCGCTGACAGAGCACGGAGCGGTTGTCGCGGCAGGCCTTGTGGCCCAAGGCGCAAGCAATCCAGCTCTTGCCGACGCCGGTCGGGCCGATGATGAGCAGGTTCTGATGCCGGTCGATCCACTCGACGGCGACGAGCTTTTGGAACAGCGGCTTGTCGAGCCCGCGCGACGCCTTCATGTCGATAGTCGATCCAGTCCCAATTGATCTTGCCGGCGTGCTGAACCAGCTCGTGCTCCATGTTGATGATCTGCTCGAGCATGGCCCGGAACAGATCACCTTCCTCCGTCGCCTTCGGCTTCTTCGGTCGCATCGGCTCCTTCCGACACGAGCGCCGAATCATGCCGTGCGATTCGAGGGAATCTCAAACTGCAAATTGCAGGTTCCGAGCTACCGCACTGTCAAAGCCTGCAATCACACAAAGTCGCCGCAGCCGGAAAAAAAGCGCCTCCAGATCAGCCCCTTACCTGTTCTTCACGGACGACTAAGGAGGCACGGATGAATCGATCCATGAGTCAAAAACCAGACGCACGCTTTACCGAGAAGCAGGGCCATTATCTGGCGTTCATCTATACTATTCGCACATGTTCGGACGGCCACCCGCCGAATCCTGCATCCCCAGAAGCATCGAAATCCTCGCGCCGCCAGAAAACTTGCCGATCCTAAGCTGGCCGGTATCAAACCATCAAAATCACTGTGACGAGCCACTAGCTAGTTTCGCCCTCACCTCGTGGTTAATCGGATGCGTGTGGCGAGAATAACATCAAGCCGAAAGAACACCGAATTCCAGAGTACGCCTAAAGGTTGCCTGGAAGATCGGCGCGAACGTTTGATCCGCGCCTTGGCGAGTCCGAGCCGTCACGGCGCAGGACAGCGCTTCTCTATCCGAGCGAACGGTCGCCCGCAGCGTCCGCGCCTTAATCAACTCAGGTGATATTTATTGAGTAGTTCGCCAAGCTCAGTCGCTTCAAGCTTTTTTAGAATGAGCTCGCGCAGGAACGCAGGTCCCGGGATCTCAATTTCATTTCCGTCGCGCAGTCTACCCATTGCTGCAAGCAGCTTGCGAATATCATAGGTCGAGTTGAATACCTCTGGCACGCCACGTTCAATCTTGAGGAGGATATACACGGCTTCCATCGCGGTCCGAACGGAGTATTCCGTCGTGAAGATACAATCCCGTTCACCCGACTCCGCGAACTGGCCGATGAAGGCGAAATTGACCGCATCTTTCGGCACAACATCTGGCCGATCGCCCGCCTGCCGCGGCATGAAGAAGGAAGTGACGTAGGGCATCATCACCGGGACCGTCTTGGCGGCCCCAGCGGCGAGTTCCGGTATACTCGCAACCGGCACACCGAGGTGATAAAGCCATTCTTGCGTGATTTCCTCGCCCGTACAATCTTGCATCGGTTTCCTCACGTAGTCGCCGGCTTTATCGACGAATAGCGAATAGACCCAGACGACGACTTGATCGCTGGGCTGGCGCTTGAAATGCGGCTGGCGATTTGTGGTCCAACTGAGCAACCAGCTCGAATCTTTCACCGTAACGATGCCTCCTGTGACAACCTTGCCGCTGAACGGATCGCGTTTGGCGATCTTGCGGATGTATGCTGGAATGCGTTTGTCCAGGGTCGTGATCGTCGCCGATTCCCATTTGCTTGCAGGAATATTGCCGCAAAAGACATTTGGGCGTCCAAAGGCCGCATCTTTGGCCGCAATACGCCGCCACAGATCCCAGGCGGGCGCCGGTCCTTCGTTGAGCCTAGCGGCCGTGTGATGGTCCCCCATGTCCGAGTTTTCGGTCAGCGACCCGATCGTCATGAAAACAAGATCGTCGGCGCCAATAATGAGACTGCCCTCAATGCCATTCTCCAGCCAGCGGATGGCTGTGGCTTGCTTGCGTCCACGCTTTATGTCGAAATCGATATCGGTGACTACGACCCCGTAGCGAAAATTGACGCCTTGCGCCAACAGCCATTTGGATAACGGCAGAACAAGCGATTCATATTGATTGTATTTGGTAAACTTCAGCGTACTGAAATCCGGCAGGCCGCCGATATGGTGGATGAATCGATGCAGATAAAGTTTCATCTCGAGGGCCGAATGCCATTCTTCAAAGGCGAACATGGTCCGCCAATAGAGCCAGAAATTGCTGTTGAAGAAATCTCTCCCGAACACTTCGTCGATGCGCTTGGTCTCCATCTGCTTACGAGTGGCAAGAAAAAGGGCAATCAGCTCTTTCTGGGCCTGTTCGCTCAGTGTAAAGAGGCCATCGGTATGGGCATCCTGCCCCTGTTTCACCGTCGCCCGCCGTAGTGTGTAGTTCGGATCATCCTTGTTCAGCCAGTAAAACTCATCGAGCACGCTGGCGCCTTCAAGTTCGAGCGATGGGATCGAACGAAACAGATCCCAGAGACACTCGAAATGATCCTCCATCTCTCTGCCACCTCGAATCACGAATCCCCTTTCCGGATCCTGACAACCGTCCAACGCGCCTCCCGGAACCGTCTGTCGTTCGAGGATGGTGATACGGTCGCCACGCATCTGCCCGTCGCGGATCAAGAAGGCCGCGCCGGAGAGCGCAGCCAACCCCGAACCAACGAACCAAGCTGTCTTGCTGTCCGCGCCGGCGGGTTTGCGGGGCCGAGCAAAAGCTTCGTAATTTCCACTGGTGTAATACATCGCGACATTCCATCTCGTTTGATGTGACAATCCGTCCGCTGATAGTCAGAAGATGTTTTCGACCGCCTGACACTTCTGCGGGACGCCGATCGTCAGACCGCCATCGACGACGATTTCGGAGCCGGTAAGATAAGAGGACTCGTCGCTAAGCAGGAACAAGACTGCCTGTGACACTTCCTGCGGCTCGGCTGGCCGCCCGAGCGGAATTGGAAAACCGGAAAGATCGATGTTCTCTGTCATCCGAGTGTTGATGAAGCCCGGATGGATAGAGTTTATGCGAACGCCGGACGCGGCGGCCTCCAAGGCAGCGGACTTCGTTATGCCCCGCACGCCGAACTTGGAAGCAACATAGGCGTGAAGCCCAGCACTACCCCTCAGCCCCTCAACCGACGAGATGTTGACGATCGAGCCTCCGCCCGCGCGGCGCATGGCAGGTAGGGCCGTCTGCATTCCCAAGAATACACCGGTGAGATTGACAGCCAGGGTCTTCTCCCACTGCTCGAGCGGGAACCGCTCGATGGGAGCCATACTCGCTATGCCTGCATTGTTGACGAGGCCGTGCAGCGCGCCGAACTTGCCCTCCGCAGCCGCGATCGCCTGGCACCATTCCCCTGGCTGGGCGACGTCTTGACGCACATAGATCGCGGATGGGCCAAGTTCGGCCGCGAAAGTCGCTCCTTCATTGTCAAGAATATCGGTGATCACGACTTTAGCGCCCTCGGCTGCCAGCAGGCGCGCATGAGCGGCCCCCATCCCTCGAGCCCCGCCGGTTACCAAAATGACTTTTTCGCTCACACGTCCCATAACTCTTGGTTCCCTCGATCAGTGGCGGTGCAGGGTTTTTCAGCATCAAAAAGGATGACGGGCATGTTGATCAAAATGGTTGAGAACGAGCATTGAAAGTCGGGCAAGCCAAGAGTTGCGGTCTGCACCACGCCCCGGACTCTTGCCGATCTGCCCTCTGCTACGCATCATCTTTGATGCCCAAAGCCTGTGCGCAGTACCCGTGTAAATTGGCGCTAAAGCACTTCAATAACGATTTCACGTCGCGAACATGCTTCCGCCGCTCAGGCGGTAGCCATCCTTTGGATTGTTGCATTGGCTTTGCCGAATTATCCCACCTTCTAGACGCCGACAATTTGCGACCGAATTTCCTCCGGTTTCGGAGATAGGATCGGTACCGGCGAGCGGAGCGATACCGGTGCCGAACGGTGCTGAGCTCCTTGTGGATCGAAAAGTGGGGCGCAGAACGCATGAGGTTCTCCTAAGTCTTGCGAATTGGAGTATCCATTCCGTGCAATCGGCGCGCCGAGACTCTGATGGGAAGTCAGCCTCACGTGACTCTTGCACAGGCGCTGGAGGTCTTCCGACTCTCCACCGAGACGGCGATGTCAGGGCCTGCGTTTTCGACCATGCGAGCGATAATGTTGCGCTGATCTGGTTTAATCGAGACACAATGGCGATAGCCATGCTGTTGCGAAAACTCGTGAGAGAGCCTCATCGACTTTCTGTCCGGATACTTGATCATGTCGGGCTTTCGACATCGCGTCGTCAATCGGACAAGCGAGCAAGGCAACAAAACAAGAGTCGAAAGTTGTCGGGTCACTCGTACGCAATTTGACGTCAGCCAGTGAGCCGTATAAACG
The DNA here is from genome assembly GCF_020194055.1 of Bradyrhizobium sp. NBAIM03. Classification (NCBI taxonomy): domain Bacteria; kingdom Pseudomonadati; phylum Pseudomonadota; class Alphaproteobacteria; order Hyphomicrobiales; family Nitrobacteraceae; genus Bradyrhizobium; species Bradyrhizobium sp. NBAIM03. The sequence continues at coordinate 15,650 of NZ_JADYVS010000040.1, forward strand.
GCACGAGGTGCCTGGCATCGACGTTGCATAACGACTGATAGACAAATAGGAATCACCCACTCGCCTTGACGTCATCATCGGCGAGCACGCTCCGCCGGAATGGATGCACAATCAGGCGCATCCGGCAGCACAGGACAGCTGCCGGCTTCTAGAATGGAAAAGGTCAAGCGTGTCGGATGTTTTCGGATCGTTTAATCCGGCGGATTGAGGTGCAAGGCGCAGAAACGGCACTGCGGCCTCGCGTAGCGAAGATCGCTATCACCGGATCGATGTGCCGTACGGACTACCGAATCCACATCGCATCCAGCGCAATACAGTCGCTTCAGGGGCGCTTCAACAACCGGAGAGGCGCGGTGAGATGAATAGCTCAATCTCCAACCGCGCGAATTATTCTGAGATCAAGGAGGATGCGATGCCCGACGTCAAAGGCATTCCGCTTGATGCGCCTCTTTACCATGGGGGCAAAAATCGTGGCAGTGCGTTTCTCGGCTGCCAAGCCATAAACCTTATGTTCAGCGTGGGGCACGAGGCGAATTGTTTATTGCCGAAGGAGCTAGCACCTGCAGCAAACCCTGCAATCGCCATTGTGGGAGTCGCGAGCTATCGCTCAAGCACTGTCGGGCCATACTTGGAGTGCTATTCAGGAATTCAAGTTCGTGATCCCGACGGTGAGACTGGCTACTACATCCCTTACATTTACGTGACGGTAAATGATGCAGCTCTCGCCTCGGGACGAGAGGTTCTTGGTGCTCCAAAAAAGCTGGCGCACATTAGACTGATCAGAGAAGGCGGTCTAATTCAGGGTACGCTCGAGCGTCCGAAAGGCAAGCGCCTGCTGACCCTTACCGCTCAACCAGACGAGCGCATGAGCTCGGATTCGCGGCAGATGTATTCTCCGCGGACGAATTTCTACTCGGTTCGGCAGCTGCCGCCCATCATTGAGTCCGGGAAGGGAGAGGTCACGCAACTCGTCAAATGGTGTACGGACCGAACGTTGCGACGCGACGAGCGTGGCGAAGAAGTTCTATTTACTGGACCAACCTCCCTAACTTACGACTCCCCCTCGATTATCGATCCCGTGCACAACTTGACAGTTGGCCAAGCCCTGCTCGGCACATACGAGGAGTATGACGCAAGGCTCAAGGCCATTGATATCCTTTCCGAGGAATCAAACCCGGTAAACAGATGATCGACGAGCTTGAAGAATTCATCCAATCCTAAATTGCTGCCAGGGCTGTCGGCTTGCCAGCTGACGGCCGTATGTGGGGTTCACCTCCTCCCGGCGACTCATTTTGGAAGATGGTCGACAAGGCCGGCTTCAAGACCCACGTCTACAACAAGAATAGCGGCAATAAGGAGAAGAAGGCCGACGTGGCGATCGCCACAGCCATGATGGATTGGCGTTCAACATCATCGACAAGGACAACGACCATATCCTGCTGGTTGCCTCGTCAGAAGCAGACGAAAGAGCTGCGCCGGGACATGTCGGCTACGGGCCGATTTTGTTGCAGAACTACCTTGAGGATCGGTGCGAACCGTGATTCCGTCGAAGTGAAGCGGCTATCGACGGAGAGATTCGATGATGGGGCGGCGCAACGGCGAGCAGGCTCATCTGTTCTATGCGTTCGACCTCGAGGCCGTAGTGCCGGACGACCATCAGGTTCGGCAAATTGCGGCAGTTCTCGATCTGTCGTGGGTGCGCGTCGAGCTTGCGCCGCATTACTCCAACACTGGCCGACCATCGGTCGATCCGGAGCTGATGATCCGGATGCTCATCCTTGGCTACGTATTCGCGATCCGCTCGGAGCGCGCACTATGCCGCGAGGTTCAGCTCAATCTCGCCTATCGCTGGTTCTGCGGCCTTGGCATAGAAGACAGGATCCCGGATCACTCGGCATTCACGCGCGCCCGCAACGAGAGATTTCGCGATCATGATGTCTTTCGTCACGTCTTCGAGCGCGTCGTCGCTTTGTGCATCAAGGCTGGCCTTGTCGGCGGCAATGGTTTCGCCGTCGATGCCAGCTTGATCGCGGCGGACGCCAATAAGTGCCGCTCGACGCCGGGCGATAAATGGCGCCACGACATCGACCCGATGGGGGCTAGGCGCGCCGTTCAGGACTATCTCGCCAATCTCGACGATCCAGCATGAGGTCGTGCCACCGACGTCGTGCCGAAGTTTGTCGCGCCGTCCGACCCAGCCGCGCAGTGGACTGGCGCACTGCGCAACGCCGCGTTCTTCGCCCACGCCGACAATTACCTCATCGACATCAAGTTCGGTATTATCATGGATGTCGAAGCGTCCCGGGCGATCCGCCAATCCGAGGTTGGCGCATCCCAAACGATGATCGAAAGGACTGAGAAGACGTTCGGCATCAAACCCGACTGGCTCGTCGCGGATACGGCCTACGGGCGGCCCAAAATCTCCACTTCCTGGTCGATGTGAAGGGGATCGCGCCCCACATCCCGGTGATCGACAAGTCACAGCGCGACGACGGCACGTTCAGCCGCGACGATTTCATCTATGACGAGACGCGCGATCAATATGTCTGCCGCAGCGGCAAGATCCTGCCGCGCACGCGGACCACGCGGAGATGACGCTATCTCGTATTTCTCGCGCGTCGCCGATTGCCGCGACTGCCCGCTCAAATCCAAGTGCTGTCCAAACTCGCCGAGCCGGAAGATCACACGCCACGTGCACGAGGCAGCGCGCGATGTCGCCCGGGCTATCGCCAAGACACCTGCCTACGATCAGACCCGACGAGATCGTAAGAAGGTTCGGATGCTGTTTGCGCACCTCAAGCGGATCCTGCGGTTCGACCGCCTAAGACTGCGTGGACCGGCCGGCGCGCGGTTCGAATTTACGCTTGCAGCAATAGCTCAGAACCTTCGTCGCTTTGCCAAGCTGGCGCTCCATCCACCCAACACGGCCGAACTATGAGTTGCGTAAGTGCGTCCGTCGCGTTGTTGCGTCAGGCATCAGTGCCCGGCCGTCTCCGCAGCCCATGCCGGGCAGGCGGCCAAGAGATCGCGAGCCCAAATTTTCAGATCTCAGCCCCGGCTGAGAGCGTCGATCCTACCGACTTCTGCAACAAAATCGGCCCAAAAGCGCAAACCCGCATTTCTCTGCAGCTCGCTTCGCCCGCCGCAACGTGCTTTCAAGAAAAACGACATAGCAGTTGACTCTTTCTGAATACACTTTCCGATGGCGCGGACTTGATGATGCGCCTAAATGGTTTGCGATGCGCAATACGGCGCGGCGCGATATCGCCGCGGGGAGGCAACATGGGCAACGCCCTTGTTGTACACGCGAAACGCCTGCCTCAGTCGCAAAAAGCGCTACGGGCGGCGCAGTATGTCCGCATGTCGACGGATTATCAGCAATCCTCGATTGAGAATCAGGCAGTGGTCATCGCGACCTATGCCGAACTTCACAAGCTAACCATCGTCCGCACCTATCGTGACGAGGGAGAAAGCGGCCTCAAAATCGAAAACCGGGGGGGCCTTACCGAACTGGTTGAAGACGTGCAACCGGACGCGCTGACTTCGCTCATCTGCTTGTCTTCGACGTGAGCCGGTGGGGACGCTTTCAGGACGTTGACGAGAGCGCGCACTACGAGTTCATCTGCCGCAAGTCGGGCGTCAAGGTTGCTTGTTGCGCGGAACAATTCGACAATGACGGAAGCGTTCTCGCCAGCATCATGAAGAATATTAAGAGAGTGATGGCGGCTGAGTTCAGTCGGGAACTCTCCGCCAAAGTTTTCGCAGGGTTAGTCCGACTGACGCATCGCGTCTTCAAAATGGGCGGCCCTACGGCTTACGCGTTGCAACGATGTCTCGTCGACGATCAATGCAGGCCGAAGGGCATTTTAACGATCGGCCAGCGCAAATCTTTGCTTACCGACCATGTCAAGCTCATCCCCGGCGCGCCCGATCAAGTCGAGATCGTGAATTGGATTCTCCACGAATATCTCCGTCACAAATCGCAGGCCACCATTGCCCGAGAGCTCAACCAGCGAGGGATCTTGAATAGCCAGGGAAGACCGTGGCTTGGAAAGGCTGTCGGTGACCTCCTCCGGAACCACGCTTATATCGGCGTTCTGACCTACAATCGCAAAAGCAGGAAACTTGGCGCCAAGGTCACGCGCAACCCAAGGGAGCTCTGGATCAGAAAAGAGAATGCCATCCAACCTATCGTCCATCGCGACGCATTCCGGCGCGCGCAAAAGATTATGCGTGAGGGGCGCGTCAGCATTCCCGAAGAGGAAATGTTGCTTCGGCTTCGTAAGGTCCTGATGAAGAAAGGCAGGCTTAGTAAGACGATCGTCAAGTCAAGTCCAGGCCTGCCGTCCATGTCCTCGTATCTTTTGCACTTCGGCGCGCTGCGGAACATCTATCGTCTCATCGGGTACAACGGCAATCAAGGATGGTTTGACAAATACGCCGCGCACCAACGATGGGCCGCCCTTCAGCTTAGCAATGCTGCTCGCCTTCGAGACGCTTTTAAGAGACTTGGTCGCCGTGCCACCCTCAATGCTTCGACTGAATGTCTTCGAATCGATAATGCCGTGAATGTCGTCTTTCGGGTCGCGAGATGCCGCAACTATGAAAACCGGCCCTTGCGCTGGACGCTGCAATACCGCGTGAGGTGGCCGAAGGGATGGGTTGTCGCGGTTCGGCTGGACGAGAAGAACGAAGCGATCTTCGACTATGTCTTGATGCCCTCGGCGTGGCTCACCTTCAGTCGAAGCATGTTCTGGTTCTCCAAGGAAGTCTATAAGGGCCACACCATAAACCGATTTGACACGTTTGAAGCGCTGTCACGCTTCCTCATCGAATGCATCGGCAAGGAAAAGCCCTCGTGAGTCTAACACCGCAGATGAAGAAGCCGTTGAAGGCGGCAACTCGCCACGCGACATCGCAGCTGCCTTGAACAAGATAGGCGTACCCGGGCCACGTGGCGGGGCCTGAAACGACTCGACCATTGACCGTAGCCGCAAGCGCTTGAACGGCATCCTTCAGAATGAGCTGTACGCCGGGCCCATCATCTGGAACCGCCAAAGGTTCATCAAAGACCCGGAGACCGGCAAGCGCATCAGCCGCGAAAACCCGCGCGAGCAGATGACTGCTAAGGCAAAAGATCTGCACGCGCACTGTGATAACCGGACACGGTGCCGCGCGAAGCGATTCAAGCCACGGTTCCAAAGGGCATCGAGGAGAACGCGGTCTGCTGAGATCACGCGTCGGTTTCTTCAAGCTCGGCAACACGCTTGCGCAGCGCGGCGACTTGGTGACGCAGCATGCATATCTCGTCGCCAGCCCAATAGACGCCGCGCTGGGCGATTTCCTTGCGAACGTCGTCCGCTTCCGCGATCTCGCGGCGGATGACGCTGTCGAAGGCTTCGATGATCAGGTCTCGCACGGGTTATTACCACCTTTTAGAAGCGTGCCGGGGCCATCAGATGCCGGCTTTTGCCGGCCGCGTTGCTCAAATGCGTAGAGCGCTCCCTACGGAGCGCTCTACGATCGTCAGTTACGCCTTCGGCAAACTGCCGGCGCGCAAGATGGCTTCGCATCTTGCTCGGACGCTTTGATGCTCGGTGCGCATGTGCATCGAGTAGTTTTCCTCAAGCCCAAGGAAGAGGTCTTCAACCGCTCCGGAGCCGCGTGCATTTTCGAGATCCTTTTCGACCCGTGCCAAAATCTTCAACTCTTTGGCGCAAGCTCTGTCTGCCTTCTGTTTTGTTACCGCTTTCACTGTGGTTTTCTCCGTCGATCTTTCTGAGGTCGAGATAGTCGTCCGGAGCCAGAAATAAGCAACGACAGGCGCTCCCTCGCGCCGTTAGGCTTGCGTCACTGGACATACGCGCGAGGACTCAGGACTCTGGGGAAAACGATTACGCCTGCCGTACGAGGTTTTCTGGACCTCATTGCGACGATAGGAAATGCGGTTCGGCCACGTCAACGTTTACGTTGTATTGTTTTGTATAACACGTATTGAGCCATTAATTATATCGACGCGCAAAGGTGCACCGTGTTTGAATCGCGCGATGAAGCGCAGATCAAACCGAACTCGCAGATGTGGACGGAGAGAGAAGCTGCTCAACTGCTGCGTTGCTCGACGAGCCACGTGAGACATCTGCGGCTCACTCGTCAGCTCGGGTGTTATCCAGGCCGCCCCGGCCTCTCACAAGCCGATCTGGAAGTATACGTCGCGGCAGTGAAGATCATCAGAGTTCGAATGCCCGGAACAGCCAAGGGGTACGCCGTCGTACCGTCGCTTCGGCAAGGTGGCGGACCCACGCGATACGGTCGCCTTCCATTCGATCCATCGACACCCACCTTTAACAGTTTAGTCCGGAGGGCCGCGGCTTCCGGATCGGCGCTTGGACGTTCTGCGGTATGCTTCATGCGACGGTTAGCCAGGTGGGCAGTTTACTCGACGGCCGTCGCGCGACCGCCAGCGCCTCCCAGGCGGCCTGGACGCCGGCGCGGGCCGCGTCGAATATCTCGGCAGTGCCGCTCCAGCGATCCTCCTCTGGCGAGCTGCTAGGCGACGATTGGCCCGGGCCGAGGAATAGTGATTGTGGACCCCGGGCAAAGCCTGTAGCGCCATGGTAGCGAGGCGGCTACGTTGGGACGCATGACGGGCGGGCGCGTACAACAGGAACTGATTGGCTGCTCCGACTGCGGCGGCAATGTCTCATTTTCGGCCGTCGCCTGCCCGCACTGCGGCTCGCGTGAGCCAGCCGGTCCTTATGTGCAAAGCTCCAAAGAGCAACGCCTGCACCGGATCGAAGAGCTGAACGATCGGACACTGATCGGCATGATTGTCTTGTGTACAGGTATCGGCTTCTTCTACGGCGCGGTGATGATCGGTCCCGGTGGCGCCGCCGGCTATGGCCTAGTCGGCGCTATCATCGGCGCACCGGCCGGTTTCATCATCAATGTCAGCCGCCGGCTGTTTGGGTGATCCTGCACCGGTCACGCCGCCGACACAAACACCGGGAAATATCCCGGTGTCACAACCAATGATCGCGGGGAAGCCAATGCCGCCTCTCCTCAATCCAGTTCTCGCCAATCTAGCGCCCTCTGGGTCCGACCTTACCGTGTACGATGAAGAGCACATGACCACGTATTGGCGCCTGCTCGACGCCAATGCCGAGGGCGCTGACTGGCGCGAGGTATCGCGGATCGTCCTTGGTATCGACCCAGACCGCGAGCCCAAGCGGGCCCGGCAGGCATTTGAAACCCATCTTGAGCGCGCGCTCTGGATGGCCAACAGCGGATACCGTCAACTGCGAGGCGGGCCTTCGAAGGCTCCGTAACGGCAGAGAGCGCGGACAGTCTCTCGAGCAAAACGGCCGGCGGAGCTCATCCACCGCCGGCCATCTTACGCTGCCTTGGGCTGGGGGGCTGATTAGGCAGCGATAACCGTGGCCGCAAGCCTGCCGAACGGCGGTTAATAACCCACTAACCGATTCGGGCGGGCTCCGGATCATTCAAAGGCCGGAAATGGGCGGACTTGCGTCTTCAGGCGAGCCCCAGCGCAGCATGGACCTGGGGCGGCCAAAATGTTCGGATGGGGACGATCAAAGAAGTCGGTTCTAGCCTCTGCCGAAAAGGCTATAGGCGATCTCTTCGAACCTCTGACGCTCCTGTCAGCCCTCGACAGGCTGCTTCCGCTGTACCTCAAGGAAACCGATGAAGGCCGGTTGGTTTACCCTGACTGCAAGCGTGGACTGGGCGACACCGACGGGAATGTGCGTGCCATCTGGGAGCACACGCGGCTCGAAGCCTGCCGCTACGTGATGATGGTGCCGCGGCGCTACGTAGATCTTTTGGTCAGCGCCGTCCGCTAGGCCGAAATGATGGATGCCTTTCTCAGGCAGGCTCCGCACGAAGAAACCGTCGCCGACTTCAAGGGCGTTCCTGTTGTCGATTATCCAGTTGCGATCATGGCGGGCCTGAATCGGCTCGATCATTGCGCCTTCATCGGCGGCGTCGACCCTGACAAGTTCAGCCGAACGAGACGAGACTTTCGACGGCTCGTGGTGCTCGCGCAGCAATGGTGGCTGCTGCTATGAGATGCTTGCGAACTGTCAGGTCCCGCCGCTGATGTTCTATCTCATGTGGCAGAGCTATACGCGCTTGGCCAAGGAGATCGCGATTGCGGCGATATACGGCTCCTCGCTCGATCGCGCCATCGAGCTCGACCGGCAGCATCTTCAAACGACACTCGGTTCGCAGCCCGACAAAATGCAAGCTGCGCTCTCTGCTCTGAGCGAAACCGCAGCCAGATTAAAAGACGCTTCTGATCCAGACGATTTGGGCCGTCGATAATAGCGCCGCGGCTCGGGCGCTTAGGTCAAGGGCGAAAACGAGCTCGACTGGGCAGTCAAATCTTTGCGAAAGGCTGGTCGAAGAAGAGCGGAACGTCCTGAAGATCTTCGGCCCGTTCCACCGCAAGCCTCGAATAGTACACGTCGACGAACCCGCTGGATCGAAGTTCTGAGATGAATTGGCGAGGCGAATAGCCGCACCGTGCCTGTCGAGGAGGCGGTGCAGGCGTGATCGGCAAGCCCTTAGTCGCGCTTCAGCTACCAGATATGCCCCATCGCCAGGCGAGGACGTCGCCTTGGGCTTCACGCTTTCAATTGAGGGGACGGCGATATCGATGATCCCTCTGTTTCCTTGGAAGCTTGCAGTTTACGTCGTGGTGCGTCGCTCACGGTTCTTCTTTTTCTCAATAGCGGACGGTTTCAGAACAAGCTCTTGGGCTGGAAGGCCAAGTACGAAAAGGCCCGCTAAGTTTGCTCTGGGATTACTTGCGGCTTTGCCGCATATGTGGCCTCGGGCTTGGTGGGTGAGCCACTCCTTCGATCGGCTTCTCGCCTACGGCGGCCTTCGCCGCCGGTAATCTCCAATTTATCGAAACCACGAATTGCTTGGCAGGAGGAGGTTAGCGTCCGCGACAGCTATTTTGAGATCCCGCACTCGTGCTTGGCGACCCAAGTCCTTGGTGTCGGCAGCGAGCTCATCAAGCTGCGCAAATGTTCGCTTAAAGCTTCCTGCGGCCTTCTCCCAATGCGACTGGTCATCGGTTGCCAAGGCCGTCCATACATGCATCCGAGCTTCCAATACGCGCTTTTCGATGCGCTCGTCTTACCACGTGATCTTTTTGGCGGACCACGGTCGCCAACGATCCGCTCGCGCTTCGGGAGGCATGGATCGAGTAGCCGCCAATTGCTGCGGTCATCAGAAGGAGCAATCCGAAAACCAACCATCAGCCGACCGGCGATTTTGGCATTTGCAAGCACTTGCTATGGCTTTCTGCTAGTGGAAGGTTGCCTTGCTTAGAATGCTCGCGTGCAGCGACCTGATCGCCCGGTGAAAACGTCAGCTATAGACAGGACGATTTCAGTTTGGCGAGTTCGAGGTTGCGCTCAATCAGATCGAGACTGGTTTCAAGGTTGGCCCCAGCTGAAGCGTCGCCAATCTTTTGTATGGCGGCTCGTATCTGACGATGAGTCTGCTCCAGCGTGGCGATGGCATGATCAATCGTGAGTTTGGCGTTCGCTTGAATGGATTTAAGCCGTGGATTTGGATTTGCACATCGACCGGAATCACACGCCATCGGGAATGGCACTACCGGCGTGTCCAAGGACGGTCGTTTCTGCTGCTTCAAGAGTGGCCCGCACCGGCGCGCTCGGTCGACGAAACTCCACAACATTGGGCATTTCGAACCTCGATCAAAGCGCATCCAAAATCACGCGCGCGCAGTCATGCTGATAGATCCGCGCGCGAATGGAATTACATGCGCAGCAACGCTTGTTGGTTCGGGTTGTAAGGCTGGCCCAGTTAATAAACTTCTTTAAATGCAGGTCGTCCGCTTTGCCCGCAACAAACGATCGACGGCATACATCCTGTAACATTTGCGAGATGCAACTTGAAGCACGAAGCTGAATTCCAGCGCCCGGCCATCGAGCCGTGCAGAAAATTTTCAAGGAAGGCGGCATAAACGCACCGAGAAAGCAATACATGATCTCGCGTACACACTACTTGGTTTCGAGCGTCTGATCCGGCCGCAAAACGATCGCACAAAAAAGTTCGTTGCCGACAGGCCGTCGACGAAGGCTGTACGTCAACCGACACATTCAGGTTCGAAGTCGGCGACCACTTTCGAAGCAGCCCGCGGGCCCGGCAGTGGATGTTATCGCGTACGTGCTCATCACTTTCTCACTTTCGATAGAGCGGTGCAGACACTTGGAGAGAGCAAATCGCCCAATTGAAGTCGCAAACGGAGTCCGCGAAAGAAGTCCCGTGTGCAAGCTTCGCACTGCTGCGGGTCCTCTTCCAGCCCGCGCGACTAAGGCGGGCCGTTCGGCGATCGCACGAGAGGATTTTATGCGCATGTAGCGCCTTGCAAGAGCATGATGTTCTGCCGAGCCGGCTGATGGGTGACATCACCGATACAGAAAATGGCACTAGGCAAAGCAGCCCAATCGGCCAAGAATGGCCAGTCCAGGTAACCCCAACCGAGGTTAGCCAATGCAGAAGCCAACACGCGGTCCCCACGTCGACGACATTGCGCCGTCAGGTGCGCTGCTTACCCACCCGCCCTTCCATCTTCGTGAGGCTGAGCGAGCTGAACTCGGCATTCTCTTAGCCACGGCCTGACAGGAAGCGACGGCGCCTATCGGCGGAAGGCGCCGATCGTGTTGCGCAGCCCGGGGGGCCGCAGGCCTCGGAACATCGCACTTCTCCTTGTGCGGCGAGAACACGGACTTTCATCTAAATGGTAGGCGATAGCCAGTGTTTTAATCGATCGAGGAATGGCAAGCTTCGAGACATGAAGCCTCGTGCGCTACTGGCCTGGAACGTCCGTCGGATCCGCATCAAACGTGGTATGTCGCAGGAACGATTGGCTCGCACGGCGGGGATCGATCGTTCCTACTTGGCCGGTCTTGAGCGCCAATCGAAAAGTCCGACGATTGATGTTCTCGATCGAATTTCCGAAGCGCTCGGCGTTCATCCGTCCGATCTCTTTGTTGAGCCGTCGAGCTGTGCGAGCATTCTCAAGATTTCGCCCCGGCCTAAGCGGCCGCGTCTGCTTCGCAACAACGGGTAGCCATTCATACGCGACGGGAGAGCAACACAGCCATCTCGATAACGCGACGCCGGTCGGCAGGATTATGCAGCGCTCAGAATGTTTTCCCATGAGGCACGTCTCTTCGAAGGCATAGCGCGAAGCCATAATGACTGCACGATACGCTTTGGTATCTAATCCCGACAGGTTCTTTGGCCGAATCGACGCAAGCCGCTCGCTCGCTACCGCGCCCTGGAGGCCGCGCCTCGCGAGCGGCCTGCTCAGACTCGCGGCAGCTGATTCAGGAGATAGTGCGCGGCACAATTACGATAATACGCACATTGTCATCTGAGCCAAGGTCATACGATTTCTCGAAGTGAGCACGACAGATATCGAATGCATGCGTGCCTATTCCATCCTTCCAATCCTGGCACCGCAGAAGCGCGCCACGGACTCTCTCCAATTTGGATTTACGGAACAACGACTTACAGATGGATGAGATCTGCTGCCCTCTCTCCGATCATAATAGACGTGGCGTTGGTATTCCCCGCGATATGACGAGGAAAGATGGAGGCGTCCGCAACCCACAAATTCTCAGTTCCTCTCACTCTGAGAGAAGGCGTGAGAACCGCACGATCGTCTGTTCCCATGCGGCAAGTTCCGACGGGATGAAAGAAGGGGACAGTCGCTTTCCGAATATACGCTTCATCTGCCTGCCGCCCGGCCCCTGGTACGGGTGCGTCCCTGAACTTGACGACATGAGAGCCGAACGGGGGCTTAGAGCAGATCTTCCGGACCCAATCCAATCCCCGCATAACTCCCTCAAAATCATCAGGATGTTCAAGCAAGCGCGGAAAGATGGCGATTGGAGCGAGAGGATCGTTCGATCTTAGTTCGAGATGCCCCGTGCTTTTCGGATAATTGACGTTCACCAGGATGGTCACCAGGTTAGCTCTCGGGGTTTTCAGTCTTCCATTCTCCTTGGTGAGGCCGAACGGGAAGAGGTGAAATTGCAGATCCGGCTCAGCAAGCTCAGGCGTCGATCTGAGAAAGGCGAGGACTTGCGCCGTGGGCACGCTCATGAACCCCGACCGTTTGAAGACCCACTCCGCCAAGGCGAGTGTTCCCCTTACGGGATGCGACAGTGCATTCGCGGTCTCTACATCGAGTTCGGCAAGGACATACAGGCCCGGGTGCTCCATCAAATTCCGTCCAACCTCAGGACTTTCCACACGGGGAATAATGCCATGTTTTGTGAGATGACGGGGATCACCGACACCGGAAAGCATCAACAAGTGCGGGGAATTGATGGAGCCGGCCGAAAGAATGACACCCTTTCTTGCGATGAAATCGACGTTTTGTCCGTGATGCGTGGCGGCAACACCCCTCGCGCGCGTCTTGTCAAACAGAATGTGGCGAACGATGGTATCATCCAAGAACTTCAGATCAGTTGCTGACAGCTTTGGCCTTATGAAAGCCTCGAAGGCCGAAAGCCGACGCCCGTCGCGCGTCGATCCTTGGTTCCAGGCAACTCCCTCGTGCGAGGCACCATTCAAATCCTCATTGAAGGGAATGCCAGCGGCTTGAACGCTGTCGATAAACTTCTGTGAAATGGGGTGACGCCAACGTAAAGCTGAGACCCGTTGAGGTCCGAGCCCTCCGCGAAATTGATTGTCTCTGTCCTCATCCGCCGTCTCCATTTTTCGGAAGTACGGCAACACGTCCTTCCATCCCCATCCTCTGTTGCCCAGCGCCTCCCAAGCGTCATAGTCCCGCGCGGCCCCGCGGATGAAGATCATCCCATTTATGGCAGATGAACCTCCCGGCACCTTGCCACGAGGCCAGTCCTCGACCACGCCGCCCCTGCTCGGATCTGGCTCCGTCTTGTAAGCCCAGTCGTACCGTCTATTCCCGATCGTATAGACGAGGGCACCCGGAACATGAGACAGATTGAGACGCTCCTTCTTCCCGGCTTCCAGCAACAGGACCGATTGTTTTCGCTCAACCAATCGCGCCGCCAGAGGACATCCCGCACTTCCGGATCCTACGACAATGTAGTCAAACTCCATGCTGTTCACTCTCCGAATAGGAGCGCCATTGGATGGCCGCGCAATCCTGCAAAGTCATTGATGGTGCGGGTCTATTTCTGTCAGATGGCAAGCAGCCAATTCATCGCGTCCGCGTGCCGCGAGCGGCGGATCATCAATGGCGCACTTATCGAGCGCGAACGGGCAGCGTGGTCTAAAACTGCAGCCTGCTGGGATGTGGATTGGGTTGGGCGGCTCACCTTCCAGGAGGTAGGTCTCAGCCTTGAAAGGACGTTCCTCAACCGCCGGTACCGCGCTCAAGAGCGCACGGGTATAGGGGTGTCTCGGCTCGATGAAGGTGGTCCGATTGTCAGCCAGTTCCACCACGCGCCCCAGATACATCACGGCGATGCGATTGCAGGCTCGCCGCACCATCCCAAGATCGTGTGAGATGTAGATGTAGGTAATTCCGCGTTGGTCCTGAAGCCGCTGAAAAAGGGCGAGCAGCTTGCGCTGCTCGATCTGGTCGAGCGCCGATAGCGTCTCATCAAGAATGAGCAACTCGGGATCGAGAACGAGGGCCCGGGCGATACTCACACGTTGACGCTGCCCGGCGCTCAATCCGACCGGAAGTTTGCCGAACAGGTCGAGAGACAGTCCGACTTCCTGCATGGTCGCCGCAACCCGATCGCGGATCTCGGACCGCGACAACCCTCCATGGACGTAGAGAGGTTCGGCGATGGTTCGCCCGATCGAAAGATGAGGCGGAATGGAGCTAAACGGATCTTGCAGGAGAAGCTGGAATTTCCTTCGGAGCGCCAATAGGCGCTTGGCCTTCATAGACGCGATATCTTCGCCCATGAACAAGATCTGCCCCGAATCCGGGACCTCCAGGCGGCTCAGGAGACGCGAAAGCGTTGACTTCCCGCACCCCGATTCGCCGACGATCGCCAAATTGTCACCTCGTCGAACGTCGAACGAAGCGTCCCGCACCGCGTGCACGAACTGGTTTGCAAACAGCTTGTTTCTATCCCTCGCGGGATAAATCCGGCTGACGTTTCGCACCGACAGAATGACATCATTTGCGGCAGGTGACACCTCATCTGCAACGGCTTCAGTCGAGCTCTGCCATATGCGGGGGATGTCCGCTATCAACTGCTTTGTATAGGCATGTTGCGGAGCCGCGAGCAATTGCTGAACGCTTTGCGTCTCGACGACGCGGCCGCCTGCGAGAACAAGAACCCGGTGCGCGATTTCGTTGATGACCCCGAAAGAAGATGAAACGAACAGAATCGCCGTCTTGAAATCCCGCTGCAACTCGCGCAGGAGCCGAAGGATTTGAGCAGCGACGGTAACGTCAAGAGGTTGCGTAATGTTGTCGGCGACCAGAAGGTCCGGGTTCGTCACGAGCGCATCCACGATCAGGGCGCGTTGCATCATTCCGCCGCTGAACTGGAACGGAAACTCCTCAAATCGCTGTTTCGCGCCGGGCATCTTTACGGCATCGAGCAGACGTATGACACGTCCCTCTGCCTCGCCGTTGGAGATATCAGGCTCGATGAATTTGAGTTTTTCGACGATTTGCCGGCCAACCGGAAGGGTTGGATCGAGAGCACTGGCGGGATCGGAGCCTATGTAGGCAATCTTGCGCCCACGGAGCGCCTGCATTTTTGCCCGGGGTAGTCTCAGAAGATCGTTGCCGCGATAACTGATAGCGCCCGATTCGATTTCGAGTGGGCTGGTGACCCACCTGACAAGCGCCCGCGACAGCACCGTCTTTCCCGAGCCGCTCTCGCCGATGATGCCGAGCACTTCGTTTTCATCGACACTCAGATTGACGTCGGTGAGCACGGCGCGCGTTCCGCGCGGCCCGAGATCAAGGGTGACGGTCAGATTGCGGACATCAAGAATGTTGACCGGCGATATCATTCGAATCCCAGCAAGATCTTGTTGCGAGATCGCTCTAGAGCTCCTCCCATGATGTTGATGCAACAGAGTGTGATCGCGAGCAGGAGGCCTGGCACCGTGGTGATCCACCAGGCATTCAAAATGTACTTCGTGCCGTCAGCGATGATGGTGCCGAATGTCGGGGTGGGCGGCTGAATGCCGATCCCGATAAAGCCCAGCACAGCCTCGAAAATCATCATGCGGGCAATGTCCAGGATTGCGACAAAGGCGATCGGAGGCAAGATGTTGGGCGCGATATGAACGAGCAGGACCCGCGCGTCTGAGGCGCCGAGAATCTTTATCGCTCGAACATATTCTTTGCGGCGCTCGGACAGGGTCACACTGCGCGCTACGCGAGAATACGCCGGCCAGCCGGCAAGAATCAGAACAAGGATGATGGCCAGCGGAGTGGGACGTGAAACGCCGAGAACTGTGATCGCCAGAATGATCGCGGGAACCGACATCTGCGCGTCTGTGATCCGCATCAAGAGCAAGCCGGCCCATCCGCCGAAATAGCCTGAGATCATGCCAATGGCTGAGCCAAGGATGAACATTCCCGCAACGCTCGTGATGCCGATCAGCAGGGCATTCCGAAGACCGATGAGGGAGCGGGTAAACAGATCACGGCCGAGTTGATCGGTGCCAAACAGATAAGGCCAGCTCGAATGATCCAGCAGTGCCGGTGGCAGGAATTTCTTGCTGACATTGAATTGGGTCGGCGACAGATTGAGAATGTAGGGTCCCAGGACAGAAAGGATGATCAGCAGGCAAAACAGGGCAAATCCAATCCTGAACTCAGTTGTTCGCCATGCCTGCACGAAGATGCTGGCCGCGATGCCGCGACCTCGTGTTGCCGCAGGGCTGTCGGTCCTGGCCGAAAGTTCCGTCGATGCTAGTATTGGAGCCTCCTGTCGATCGCCATCGCTGCAAAGTCGACGAGAATATTGAGCATCACCAAGGTCGCACAGGCGAGGATCGCGATGGCCTGGATAACTGGGAAATCCCGTTGGAAGACCGCGTTGATCATCAAAAGGCCAACGCCGGGATAGTTGAAGACGTATTCGACGACGAACAGACCACCAAGCAAAACCCCAATGGCCTGTATCCCGAGTACATTGAGGACGGGGATGCTCGAATTGCGCAGCACGTGCGCGACAATCATTCGGCTGCGCGAGAGACCGCGAATCTCACCCTGCGACACGTATGGCTCGACAAGATTTCCGCTCACCGAGACCGAGACGGACCGAATGAGGGTCGGAGCAAGTTCGATCGCGAGAACAATGGCGGGCAAGATTGCGTAGCTCGGCCCCTGATAGCCGATCGCCGGCAGCCATCCGGCCTTGGCGGAGACGAGAAAGATGAGAACGAGGGCCAACCATACATTGGGGAGTGAGACCAGGACGGAAGCCAAATGCAGTGCAAGCCGATCCGGCCATCGTCCTGATCTCAAGCCCGCGGCTATGCCGATCGGGAGCGCGATTGCCAAGGCAAACAGGAATGCAAGGCCAGCAAGGAGCAGGCTGAAGGGTAGACTGGTTGTGATGAGGCCCAAAACGGATGCACGGTTGGCGGCATCGAAAGTCGAGCCGCCTCGCGAGCCCCCAGTGCTGCCGCCTTGTGCGCTTCTGACGAAAGAGCTCCCGAAATCCCCCGTCAGGATTTGCGCGACATAGCGGCCGAATTGAACCGGGATTGGATCCCTCAGGCCCATATCTTTGGCGGTCTGCTCTGCGACAGATACTGACGCCATTGGCCCCAGCATCATACGCACAGGGTCGCCGGGAACGACGCGCAGCAGCGTAAAGATGAGCATCGTCACGAGAACGACCAATACCAACCCTTGTGCAAGGCGCCGAGCGAAGAAGTCGAGCGCAAACAGCATGTCGGCTCCTGGCCTCCCAAAGACTTTTGCTGCGGCCCCTTTAGCTCAGGTCCGCCTTGCTCAGGTCAATCGGCCCGTTGGGGAAATAGTATGCCCCCGTCAGATTCCTGGCTGCGGCATGGAAGGTCACGGCGGAAAAGAGCGACAAGCTCGGAACCTTGTTTGCGAGAGTGGGAAACGTCTCATTCTTGAAAATGCTGCGGCGCTCTTCCGGGTTTGTAGCGGCGCGTTCCTTGTCTAGCACCGCGTCAATTTCCCGGTCGTTGATCCCGGTGATCAGCGCGGCGCTTGAATGCCAGTTCGGTCGAAGCACGAGATCCGGCTCCGGCGATCCGGTCATCCAGCCGACGTCGCACATGTGGCCCTGGCCCTGGCCGTCAGCGCGGCGATAGATCGCCTGCTCCCACGCGGCCGGTTCAAGAACAGTCAGGCGAACATCAAGCCCCTGTTCTGCGAGCATCGCTGTGATCAGCTCGCCATACTCTTTCGTCTTCGGATAGAACCCGATCGAGGTGATATATTCGAGTTGCGGCAGCCCCCTTCCCTTGGGAAACCCTGCCTCGGCGAGAAGCTTCTGGCAGGCATCCGGATCGAACTTGGGATAATCAGGAATGTCCGTGAAGCCGAACTTGGTCGGCGAAATATAGCAGTTAGACGGTGTGGCCGCCTCGCCCATCAGCGACAGGATTTGATCGCGGTCGATGGCGTGGCAAATTGCGCGGCGAATGCGTGCGTCGTTGAAGGGAGGCTTGTTGCACCGGAAGTGCAAATATTTGTTTTCGGTCGTCAGCGCCCTGTGGGTGGTGACTTTCGGGTTGCTTGACAACGAGGCGTATTGCTCGGGCTCCAGCCGTTCGGCAATGTGATATTCGCCGTTCAACAGGCCCAGCGCGCGCGTGTTGGCGTCCGGAACGTAGGCATAGACGATCCGATCGATCTTGGGACGTCCGCCGTAGAATTCATCATTCGCTTCGAGGCTGTTCCTGTCTCCCTGCGTGCCCGCATATTTGAAGGCGTTCGTGCCGTTCGGGCGCTTTTGGAGGAGCGCGGGATCGGCAATATCCTTTGCCGACAGGATTGGAAGGAAGCTCGAAATGAACCAGAAGGCAGACGCGGGGTAGCCGTGTTTTTCGGTCTTCAACCGGACCGTCAGTTTGTCGACGACCTCGACATCAACGCGGCCCGGATAGAGGGCGGATGCCGGGCGCGCCGGATTGGAGGCATACTCCATGGTCGCCTTAACATCTTCAGCACCGAACTCCTTGCCATCGTGGAATTTGACGCCGTCCCGAAGCTTGAACTCCAGGGTGTGCGCATCAATCAGCTTCCAACTGGTGGCGAGGTCCGGGGTCAGCTCTTCAGACTTACCCGCCCGCATTTCGCAGCGTGTCAGATGATTGAATACGAACTTTTCGAACTTCAACTGCCCCAGGGTCGTGTGAGAGGTCGGATCCCAATTGCCGGTGACCGGGCCCATCGACGCCAGCACGAGGGTTTTACTTTGCGCCGCCTTCGCTGGGAGCGGTTTGAGACCCGCTCCGCTAGCCACGGCAACTGCTCCGGCTCCTGCAAGCAACTCTCTCCGTGTTACCATTTCGAGTCCCCTCTTCTTGGGTTAGACGCGCAAACAGCGCGCTTGATGAGCGCTCTCTTCACATAAATTGGTCCAGGACCGCGCTTTCCAGCGCGATGCTGATCTGCTTCATCTCGCCCGCGAGCTGATCAGGCAGGCCTGCGCGAACCTTCGTGCCTTCACGAAGAGCGCAATTGCGCGCAGCAGCGCGGCTAGGTGATGGTCCGCCGACGACGCTGTTGAGACGAATGTAACTATGGCCCATGTCACAACGCCTCCGTCCTTCAGGCAACGCGGTAGCGGTTGATCACACCTGGATCAGGGTCGAGGCCAAGCCCCGGCCCCGTCGGCACGGCAACCTTTCCATTGACCGGAAGCGTAGCACCGCCGTAGATCTCGGCCTCGAAGTCGCAATAGAGCCGCTCGAGCATCGGGACTGATCGCTGCGCCGCATTGAGGTGTATGGTCGCGACCTGGCCGGGGCCGAAGATTGCACAATGCGGCACGAATTCGATTGATTCAGCCTGACAAAGCGATGCGATCTTCACGAGCTCGGAAATACCGCCAGCTTTCGCGACATCAGGCTGCGCAATGTCGATGGCCCCTGCGGCGATCATCGCAACAAAATCATGCAGGCTGCCGGCATTTTCGCCGGCGGCGATGTGGTGCCGCCCGGTTGAACGAATGCGGGCCAGCCCAGCATAGTTCTCTGGTGGCCAGACCGGCTCCTCCAGCCAGTACAGATTGAGAGGCTCGAGAAGCCGATCGTATTTGAGCGCCTCCGCCACCGGCCATGGGCAATTGGTATCCAGCATGACGGCGGCCTGCGCCCCTGCGGCTTCGACGGCGGCGTGGATTTCGTCCGCGGTGATCTCGTGCAACTTGATGTAACGATATCCGCGCTCAATTGCCTGCCGGGTGACCCTGACGACATCGGCGCAATTGCCGTAGCGCATCAGACTGGCATAGACCTCGACTTCGCTGGCGAATGCACCGCCTAGCAATGCGGTGAGCGGCAGTCCGGAGATCTTGCCGAGGATGTCCCACAGGGCGATGTCGACCGCCGAGACGCCATAGATGATAGGGCCCACGCGGCCAAAATTCTGGAGCCGGAATTCCACATCATACTTGATCTTGCCGATTTCCAGGGCGCTCCTGCCGATCACGAGCGGTAACACGCGCGTCTCGATCATCGCCTTCAGCGACTTGTCCTCGCACCGCGAGAAGGCTTCGCCCCACCCCACGATGCCCTGTTCGGTTTCCAGTCTCACCAACAGCGTGTCGAACTGCAGTTTCGGCGCTCCGCCGAAGCTCCAAGGCGGCACTCCGCCGGATTCGAACGGAATCGATACCAGGATCGCATCCGCCTTTACGATCTTGTGAGAGGCGGCTGACGACGAGAGGCGCTGCAGACCGGCGAAGCTAACGCCCTTGGTTTCGGAAATGCGCAAGCACGGCCTCGCTCAACTGCTGATTGTCGACAATTAACAAACAACACGAATTCTCTGGTGTCAATGGCGAATGTTCGCCAATATCCGCCGTGACTCAGAACGAACATTCCGCAAACGCGGTTGGAGGAAGAATGGCTGCTAAGATCATCTCGGGATTAGTCGAGAAGCGGAGTTTGGACCGTGCGGCTGCCGACGTTATCCGCCAGACGATCACCAGTGGCGGCCTCGCGCCGGGAAAGCGCCTGACAGAAACCGAACTGTCCACGGAGCTCAACGTGTCGCGGGGTACGATAAGGGCGGCGTTGCAGCGGCTGATGAGCGAGGGCCTGGTGAAGCAGAAGCCTTACTCGGGCTGGGAGGTCGCGAGCTTGACATCCAAGGATGCATGGGAGCTCTACACACTTCGATCCAGCCTCGAGGGCCTGGCCGCACAGCTCGCTGCCGCCAACCCGAATCGGAGGCAACCGATGGAGGCGGCTTACGACGACATGAAGGCCGCCGCAAAAAGCCGCAACCAGAAGCGGATTAACGATAGTGATCTCGCGCTTCACAAGACGATCGTTGTCCTTTCGGGACACAACCGCCTTGCCGATCATTACGGCTTAGTCGAACATCAGGTTTGCATGTACATGGCCTCTTCAAACGCAATCCTTGAACGGCCCGACATGGTCATCGCGAACCACGAGAAAATGGTCAACGCGCTGCTCAGGGGCGATGCGGCCGCCTCCGAACGTTACGCACGCGAGCACAACAAGACCTCAGGCGAGCTTCTGGTTAGGCACCTTCAGGAGACGGAAGCCAAACAGACCAACAAAGTGGCTTCGCGCAAGCTCTAGGGAGGGAAGGCATTGCAGTCAGCGTCCGCAAAATTCGCGCAGCCGGCTGGGCCGGATCATTTGGCGACATTCGCCGCAGGATCGAGCCCTCCGGTTAGTATCGCTTATCAACCCAGTCCCCATGCCGAACGTTGCCGGAACGATCGACCGGGCGATAAACGGGCCCTTGCTGATCGGCCCAAGATCTGCCGAGGGTACGAATGAAAGCCGCGGATCGCGTCCTTCAGCCACCTGCTCACTGTGCCTGTTTGATTGTCCTCTTACCCAACGACGCAAAAACGGAAGAGAGAGAGAGAGAGAGAGAGAGAGAGAGAGAGAGAGAGAACCGAATTCATCAGACGGTGAGTAGCCTGTAGTTGTCTTTTTCCATCACGCATCCTAACGTTTGAAATAACCTCGGTGTTGAAATACGTATTCCGGCCGAAGTCGTAGGAGCTGACGCAACACAATTTATGGAGGGGCAAGAAAACACTTGGTCCCACAACTCACCATAGGGCTTCGAGCGTGGCTGTGGAATTTCGAGATCTACGCTGGGCGATCGCTGCGTCCCAGCATCGAAGCATCCGTCAAGCGGCAGAGACGCTTAGAATCAAGCAGTCGACGCTCAGTCGCTGCCTACGAAGTCTCGAACACACGTTGGGCAGCAAACTATTCGAGCGCACCAACGGAGGCACGCGACCAACGATGGAAGGTCGAGAATTTCTCGAGGATGCCCGGCGCATCGTAGGCGAATCTGAAGCAATGGCCGCTCGCCTCAAGACCCGCTCGCGTCGCGAGAGCGGTCGGTTGACCATCGGGATCCATACCTCCCTGTCAGCCGGCAATCTCCGAGCCACTCTCCTCGAGCACAGGCACCGCTTTCCCGATGTCGATAGACAGTTTGTCGACGGAGCGAGCGAGCATCTGATTTCGGACCTCGCCAGCTCAGCCATCGATGTCGCTGTCGTGGCAGATCCCAATCCGAATTGGAGCGGCAAGTCATTGGTGCTCTGGAGCGAACGTGTTGTTGCTGCCCTCCCTGCGAAACATCCTTTGGCAAGTCATGACGTAGTTCACTGGGGCGAACTGCGGCGCGAACAGCTTTTGATGTCACAGCGTGGCCCCGGACCGGAACTCCTCAAGCTTCTCATCAGCAAATTAGGATCTTCCGATCCTTGCAAGCCGCTTCGCCATGACGTGGGGCTCGACAGGCTTCTCTCCCTGGTGGGCATGGACTTCGGTATTCTCCTCGCCCTGGAAAGTGCGACTGGCGCTACTTATCCCGGTGTCACCTTTCGGGAGGTACATGATGCCGAGGGGCCGACGCGGCTGAGCTTCCGCGTCTATTGGCGGCAGTCCAACGGCAATCCATTAGTACGTCCGTTTCTCGACTTGATTCGTGAACGCTATCCAGATCTTTCCGCCGACCCGGGCGAGAGTTGAGCAGCACTTCGCCGGGCCTTCGCAAAGGCGCGGTCGGTCGCCATGAAGCGCTCGATCATCGGCGCGATCAATTTGGCAGGCTCGGTCGGCGTCGTCGCACTTCCGCTACGCGTCAGAATCTCGGCGTAGCTTTTGAGATCCCTGAAAACCGCCGCCGGCAGCTCGATCGTGAGCTTGACCGGTTTATCGTCTTCGAGTGGTCCAAGCTTGAGCTTCGTCATCGCGCACCTTTTTGTCCGTAGGGAGCCAGCACCAAATCGCGCGTGAGGATGACGCGGACCGGAAAACCTGGCCGGATGGTCAGCGTTGGCTGGATGTTGAGCTGGCGCTGCACGATTTGCTGGCCGGTCTGGCTAATGCTGTTGGACGCACCGCTACGGATTGCTTGGACAAGGTTGTTCTCATTCTGGCTCGTTCCCGCCTCGGCTCCGACGCTCAGCATGGTCGAGAGGACGGCGGCCTTGAACAGCATGCCCCAATGATTGTCGACTTCGTCCTCGAGGCCGGCATAACCACCGGTGTCGGCGCCGGGCTGGCGCTCCAGCACGATCGAGTTGCCGTCCGGCATGATGATGCGAGTCCAGATCAAGAGAATGCGGCTCTGGCCGAACGCCACAGAGCTGTCGTACTGGCCGATCAGCTTGGCGCCTTGGGGCACCAAGAGATATTTGCCAGAAGGAGTGTCGTAGACCGCCTCCGTGATCTGGGCGGTGACCTGCCCTGGCAGATCGGAGCGGATGCCCGTGATGAGCGCAGCCGGGATCACGGTGCCGGCTTGCACGACGTAAGGTGAGGCCTTGGCCTCGAGCCGGTCCGGACTGACCGTGCGCTTGTCCGTCGCAGCAGTGAGAAAGGCCATCTTGCGGTCCTGCATGTTCTGGGCGGATCCGGCATCGACGGGCGGTGTAGCCGCCGCGGTCGTCGCGGTCCCGGCGGGAGCATTTGGGATGAGTTGACCGGTGCTCTGCGGTTGCTGAGCAGTTTGGGCGAAGAGGCGGCTGACCCGCGCCGCCTCGATTTCCTGAGATCTGTGCTGCGTCTCCGGGTCTGACGTCGCTGCCATGGTGTTTGGTGCGGCGCCTGCGTTGAGGATGGGCTTGCCGAGATCGCCGGGCAGCGGCGGCCCGAGCGGCGGCGCCTGACGCGGCAGACCAGTGTAGTCCTTCGGCAAGGCGGCGAGGCCCTCGGCCGAAGGCCTGTTCTGGGTGCTAAGCAGCTCTTGCCCGGTCCGCTGCTTATTGCCGGTCTGGAGCGCATAGCCGAGTGCTCCCGCGACCGCGAGGGCAGACACCGCGCCGAGGCCTACAAGAACCTTGCGCGAGAGCCGTGTGACACGCGGCCGCTCGCCTCGGAGCCGAAGGTCGGGCGGCGCAACAGGCGGGATGTTGCCCTGATGTTCGTCTTCACTGCCTATCGCCATGAGCGCGGCCTTCCGTCGGTACGGACGATGCGCACGCGCCGCTCACTGTCCTTGTCGCCAAGACGCAATTCGGCGGCGGCGAACAGGCGGTCGACGATGTAGTAGTTGCGATTGACGCGGTAGTTCACGAGCTCGGAGCCACCTGCCGGCCCGATGACAAACAGCGGCGGCATTTCGCCCTGGACGATGCCGCTTGGGAATTCGATGTAGACTTTGTTCCCGTCGTCGAAGGCGCGCAGCGGACGCCAGGCCGGATCATCGCCCTCGATCGCGTAGCGGAAGTTGATCGCGGCGAGATCGACGCCGGCAGCAATTGGCGCTGCAGTTTCAGCCGCCGCATTCTGCCGCCGAAGCGCAATCAATTGGTCCTCGGGATACTGCCAGGAGACCGAGGCCATGTAGGTCTTTTCCGTCGAACGCAGCTCGAGGAGGTAGGTCCGCCGGTCGGTGTTGATCACGAGATTGGTGACCAATTCCGGTCGCGTCGGCTTGACCAGGATGTGGATCTTTTTGGTCGCGCCTGCTCCACTCTCGGTATCACCGATGATCCAACGCACGGTGTCACCAGCGGCAACCGGACCGGAGCCGACGAGTTGCTCGCCCTCCTGCAGGGCCACATCGGTGATCTGGCCGGGCGCCGTATAGACCTGGTAGAGGGCTCCGCCGGAAAACGGATAGACCTGTACCGCGTTGATGAATCCGTTGCGGACCGGTTGCACCCGTGCCGCAGCGTTGGCCTGCTTGACGCGAACCTTCGGATCAGTGGCTTCGGGGACCCGTTTGCCGGCGGCGAGCGGTTTTAACTGCCCAGGCAGCGGCAGGGGTTTTGGCAATTCTACGATCTTGACCGGCGGCGGCGGATCAGTGGTGAGCGCTGCCGGCTCAGCGCTATCGTAATTAATGTCGGGCGGGATGAAACTGTGTGCGCAGCCGCCAAGGGCAGAGACGGACATCAGTAAAGCCGCAAAGGCGGGTTTACGGAGAGACGTATCCCCGACTCTCCGGTTTTGCAGAACGATGAAGAAACGCGAAGCCGGACCGCCGGCTTTCGAGAAAATCGGCGGGGTCATTGTCCCAGCTCCTTTGACCAGTTGATGGCGTTGACGTAGATGCCGAGTGGATTCTTGCGCAGCCGATCGGCGTCGGTGGGCGGCTGAATCGCGATGGTGAGGATCGCTGTCCAACGTGTGGTGCCGGCGAGCGCCTCGTCTTGATAGCGATGCTCAACCCAGGCCACGCGAAAACTGTCGGGCGAGGCACGGATAACACTGGAGACGTCGATGGCGACCTGCTGCTTGCCGAGATTGACGAAGGGGTCATTGGCGCGGGCGTAGTCGTTCAGCGCCGCCGCGCCCGCCGTGGTCGTGAAATCATAGGCCTGCAGCCAGTTGTGCCGCACGATGATCGGGTCGGCCGGAAGTGAGCGAACGATCTGGATGAAATGGGCGAGATACCAGGCAATCTGCGGGTCGTTCGGCCTGTAGTCGGCGACGGCGGGCGCCACGGCTTGCGCCTCGCCGAGCTTGTCGACCTGCACCACCCAGGGCACGACGGTGCCATGCGTGGATTGCCAGACGAGCCCCCCGGCGAGGCCGGAAGCGAGGATCAACGAACCGAAAGCCATCAGCCGCCAGTTCCTTGCCTGCACGCGGGCGGAGCCGATGCGTTCGTCCCAAACTTGCGCAGCGCGCTGATAGGGCGTTTCGGGTTCGGGTGTACGGCCATAGCGCACCGACGATCGCCGAAAGACTGACATCAATTATTCTCCTCCCGAGAGGTCGACGGAGTGACCGCCACCGTGGCTGTCGCCTGATTTGAGGGCTTGCGCGGCCGTCTGCGCGCCGTGAATGACGGCCTGATTGCGCTTGACGCGCCGGGCCCAGGCGGGCGGGCTCGCTGCTTGAGACGCGGCCCCATCATTTGCGGCCTCGCCACTCCCGATGGTTCCCATGGTCGAGGTGCCACCCGTGTTGACGACGCCGGCACGGGCACCGGAGGCGAAGCTCTCCCTCATTGCCCCCGCCGCTTGCGAAGCGGCGCGTCTGACGGGAACTGTCCCGTGACTAGCCGCCGCACGACCTGCGCCACTGAGACCGGCCGCGACGCCGCCCGCGCCAGACCTGCCGACCGATGCGAGGCTGTAGGCCGTGGACATGCCGCCGGCCATCGCCGCACCACCACGTGCGGCGGCCGCAGCACCGGAGCTCGCTGCCATCGCTCCCCTTCCGGCCAAACCGAACGCCGCGCCGCCGACCATCGCCGTACCGGCGACGGCGAGACCGGTGCCGACGGCAGCGCCCGCGCCAAGCTGCGGCGCCCCCGAGACAAGACCGCTGGCGATGCCGGGACCGAAGATGCCGAGGCCGAGCATGGCGAGCGCTGCCAGCACGACTGAGAGCGCCTGCTCGATGGTCGGCTGGCCGCCGGCATAGGCTGTGGTGAATTGAGAGAAGAGCCCAGTGCCGATGCCGACGATCACGGCGAGCACCATGACCTTCACGCCGGAGGCAACGACGTTACCCAGCACCTTCTCCGCGAGAAAGGCGGTCTTGTTGAAGAGCGCAAAGGGAATGAGGATGAAGCCGGCAAGCGTCGTCAGCTTAAACTCGATCAGCGTGACGAACAGCTGCACAGCCAGAATGAAAAAGGCGATCAGCACCAAGAGCCAGGACACCATCAGCACGGCAATCTGGACGAAGTTCGCAAAGAAGCTGGTGAAGCCCATCATCTGGCTTGCTGCGTCCAGCAGGGGCTGCCCAGCGTCGAGCCCAACCTGTGCGAGCCTGCCGGGACGAAGGAAATCCGCGGTCGAGATCGACGAGCCGCCGGCCTTCAGGCCGAGGCCTGCGAAGCTATTGAAGATGATGGATGAGAGCTTGGTGAAGTTGGTGATGATGAAGGCGAAGAAGCCGATGTAGAGGGTCTTCTTCACCAGCCGTTGGAGGATGTCCTCATCTGCGCCCCAGGCCCAGAACAGGCCGGCGAGCGTGATGTCGATGACGATCAATGTCGACGACAGATACGTGACTTCGCCCTTGATCAGGCCGAAACCCGAATCAATGTAGGTCGTGAACGTATTGAGGAAGGTGTCGATGACGCCGACGTTGTTCATGACCTCCCTCCCTGCGGAGCGCTCGTCATCGGCAGTGTGGCCGGCGCGGCCTGCGGCAGAAGTGGCCGCGCCGGCCTGCCGAAGAAGCGCGCGCGGTTCTCCTTCCAAACCGCCTGGCAGTGCGGATCTTCGGCATCCTGGGGTCCAAGCTCAGCGCAGCGGAGCAGCTCGGCCGAAAGGTCATCGGGAGCGGAGACAGAGGGGACGTCGGATACCGGCCGCTCGGCCGGACGCCGATGGATGACATGCAGCGCTGCGAGGAAAATCACAAACACGATGATCATCGCGCCTGCTCGAAGGATGTCCGGGCGCTCCATGACCGGGGCCTCAGTTGCCGCTGAACATCGTGACGTTGCCGGGCCGATAGCCGCTGCGCGTCGAGAAGATCTTGTATTGTTGCTGCCCTTGCGATTCGGTCGCCGTCAGGCGCGCCTGCTCCAGCGCGTCCGCCCTCCCCTTTGCGGCAAGAACCGCGACAAGATCGGAAAGTTGCTGGGAGTGCAGAGCAAGAAGCTGGTTGCCGGCCTGAGCAGCCTGCAGGGCGCCGCTTGCGGACTGGCTGGCGGTGACCAACGAGCTCATTGCGCTGGAGTTCGTCGAGATATTGCCGACGACGCCGGCCTGCACCTTCAGCGAGTCTTCGAAAGCGCCCACCGAGGTCTGCCAACGACTTTGAGCCGCGGCAAACATTGTCGCATTGGAGCCAGTGGCCGCCGCTGTGCCGTAGGTGCTGGAGTACGCGGTCTGGATCCGTTCAACGTTGAAGGCGATATTCTGGGCCTGGCTCAGCAGCGACTGGGTCCGTGCGACCTGTGCCTGGAGCTGGGTCAGCGTCGACAACGGCAGGTTGGCCAGGTTCTTTCCCTGGTTCACCAGGCTTTGGGCCTGGTTGTTCAGCATCTGGATCTGATTGTTGATCTGCTGCAGCTCGCGCGCCGCGGTCAGCACGTTCTGGCTGAAGTTGGAGGGGTCGTAGACGATCCACTGCGCGGAGGCCGGCACCGTCACAAGCGGCGAGATCGACAAGGTGAGCGAGAGGGCGGTCGCAGCGGCCAAGCCGACGCACCGCACTTCAAAAGCGGTCATGATTGCATTTCCAGATTTGTGAGGTCGGGGATCAGGTCGGCGGCCCAAAGCAGCTCGTGATCCGCGAGCCAGGCGGCCGTGAACTCGTCGCGGCCGTGCTCGGCGAGCAGCCGCTCGATGGCGGCATGGTCGGCTTTGGACGACGCGGCGCAGAAGGCGAGCGCAACCGGCCCAAGGCCGAGCTCAAAGAGCCGATTGCCGCGACGGGACTGGCAGTAGTAGTCCCGCTTCGGTGTTGCTCGCGCGATGATCTCGATCTGGCGGTCGTTCAAACCAAACCGCTGGTAGATGGCGGTGATCTGCGGCTCGATTGCGCGCTCGTTCGGCAGGAAGATGCGCGTGGGGCAGCTCTCGACGATTGGAGGTGCGATGTTGCTGCCGTCGATGTCGGAGAGCGATTGGGTGGCGAAGACGACGGAAGCATTCTTCTTCCGGAGCGTCTTTAGCCACTCTCTCAGCTGTTGCGCGAAGGCCGGATCGTCCAGGACGAGCCACCCCTCGTCGATGATGAGGAGAGTCGGCCGGCCATCGAGTCGTCCCTCGATGCGATGGAAGAGGTAGGTGAGCACGGCGGGCGCCGCGCCAGCGCCAATCAAGCCCTCGGTCTCGAACGCCTGCACCGAGGCGAAGCCAAGCTGCTCGGCCTCCGCGTCGAGCAGGCGGCCGGAGGAGCCGCCGACGCAGTAGGGTTGCAGCGCCTGCTTGAGCGCGGTCGATTGCAACAAGACCGTCAGGCCGGTGATCGTGCGCTCCTCGACCGGCGAGGATGCTAGTGACGTCAACGCCGACCAGACGTGCTCCTTCACGGTCGGATCGATGGTGACGCCTTCCTTGGCGAGGATCGCGGCCACCCATTCGGCCGCCCAGGCGCGCTCGGCCGCATCGCCGATACGGGCAAGCGGTTGAAGAGAGACGGAGTCCCCGGCGCTGTTGGACAGGCTTCCGCCGAGGTCGTGCCAGTCGCCGCCCATGGCAAGCGCCGCTGTGCGGATCGAGCCGCCGAAATCGAAGGTGAAGATCTGGCTCTTCCGGTAGCGGCGGAACTGGATCGCCATCAGCGCCAGCAGCACGGACTTGCCGGCGCCAGTGGGACCGACGATCAGGGTGTGGCCGACATCACCGATATGCAGCGAAAAGCGGAACGGCGTCGAGCCCTCGGTCTTGCCGAAGAAGAGCGGAGAGCTGCGGAAATGCTCATCGCAGTCAGGCCCGGCCCAGACCGCCGAAAGCGGGATCAAATGAGCCAGATTCAGCGTCGAGAGCGGCGGCTGCCGGACATTGGCGTAGGCATGCCCCGGCAGCGAGCCGAGCCAGGCTTCGAGCGCGTTCACCCCTTCCGGCATGCAGGTGAAGTCGCGACCCTGGATCACCTTCTCGATGAGGCGAAGCTTCTCGGCGGCAACACCGGGATCTTCGTCCCAGACGGTGACGGTCGCGGTGACGTAGGCCTGGCCGACATCTTCAGTGCCCAGTTCCTGCAAGGCGAGATCGGCATCGGCGGCTTTGTTCGCCGCATCGCTGTCGACCAGGGTCGAGGCCTCGTTGGTCATCACCTCCTTGACGATGGCGGCGACCGACTTTCGCTTGGCGAACCACTGGCGGCGGATCTTGGTCAGCAGTTTTACCGCCTCGGTCTTGTCGAGGAGGATCGCGCGCGTCGACCAGCGGTAGGGGAAGGCAAGCCGGTTTAACTCGTCGAGAATTCCGGGATGAGTCGCGGTTGGGAAGCCGACCACGGTGAGCGTGCGAAGGTGGTGGCTGCCGAGGCGCGGCTCGAGACCGCCGGCGAGCGGCTCGTCCGCGAGCAGCACGTCGAGATGCATCGGCGTCTCGGGGACACAGACGCGCTGTTGCCGGGTCGAGATGGTCGAATGCAGGTAGGTCAGCGTCTCGCCGTCATCGAGCCAGGCCACCTCGGGCATGAACCCTTCGACCAGTTGCAGGACGCGGTTGGTCCGGTCGACGAAGCCGCGCAGCAGCTCGTGAGGATCGACGCCGCTCTGCGCGCGGCCCTCATAGAGCCAGCCTTCGATGCGGGAGGCGCCCTCCGCCGGCGGGAGCCAAACGAAGGTCAGGAAATACCTGCTCTCGAAATGGGCGCCGGCCTCCTCGAAAGCATCCCGTCGCTCCAGATCGACCAGCGCGGATGCGGCGTCGGGAAAGGTATTGTGCGGATACGTCTGGGCGGCGATGCGCTGAGCCTCGACGAAGATTGCCCAGCCTGAACCGAGACGGCGGAGTGCGTTATTGAGGCGGGCCGTCACGCCGACCAGCTCGGCCGGCGTCGCGCTGTCGAGGTCCGGTCCGCGAAAGCGCGCCGTGCGCTGGAACGCGCCGTCCTTGTTGAGGACGACGCCCTTCGCGACCAGAGCGGCCCAGGGCAGGAAGTCGGCGAGACCAGCGGGCCGGTTGCGGTATTCGGCGAGATTCAGCATGGAGACCTCATGCGCCGAGGTAGGAGGGATAGCGGAGGTGACGTCGCACGACGTCAACGAATTGCGGGTCGCGCTTGGCCGCCCAGACGGCTGCGGCATGGCCCACGGCCCAAATCAGTGCTCCGGGGATCCAGAGGTGGAGGCCGAGCGCGATGGCGGCCGCCAACGTGCCGTTGGCGATCGCAACCGTGCGGGGCGCGCCGCCCATCAGGATGGGGTCGGTGAGCGCGCGATGGACCGGCGCGAAGAAGCCCGGTACTTCCGGATCAACGATGCCGGCCATTACACCAAGGCTCCGCCAGAGAAGCTGAAGAAGGTCAGGAAAAAGCTCGACGCGGCGAAGGCGATCGAGAGGCCGAAGACGATCTGGATCAGCCGGCGGAAGCCGCCAGAGGTGTCGCCGAACGCGAGCGTCAGGCCGGTCACGGTGATGATGATGACCGACATGATCTTGGCGACCGGACCTTGCACCGACTCCAAGATCTGGTTGAGCGGCGTCTCCCACGGCATGGAGGAGCCGGAGGCGTAAGCCGCGGGGGCAAAAGCGATGGAGATGAAGGCAATTGCCGCGAGCTCGGTGAAGCGGCGGCGAACGTCACGGATCGCGGGAGGGAACTGGATCATGATGGGTCCTTGGCAAACGAGGATTGGCCCCCCGCCTCGGCTGAGTGGACGCGGTAATCGCCGGTGGCGGGATCGAGGCCGGCAACGAGAGCAAGTTCAGCGAGGCGGCGTTCGCTGCCGCGGCCACGCAGCACCGCGATGAGGTCGATGGTCTCGGCGATCAGCGCCTTCGGAACGGTGAGAACAGCTTCCTGGATGAGCTGCTCAAGCCGGCGAAGCGCGCCCAGCGCCGAGCCTGCGTGGATCGTTCCGATCCCACCTGGATGGCCGGTGCCCCAGGCCTTGAGGAGCTCCAGGGCCTCGCTGCCTCGGACCTCGCCGACCGGAATCCGGTCGGGACGCAGACGCAAGGAGGAGCGGACAAGATCGGATAGCGACGCCACGCCGTCCTTGGTGCGCAGCGCGACCAGATTCGGGGCGCGGCATTGCAGCTCGCGCGTATCCTCGATCAGGACCACGCGATCGGTGGTGCCGGCGACCTCGGCCAGCAACGCGTTCGTGAGCGTGGTCTTGCCGGTGGAAGTGCCGCCAGCCACCAGGATGTTCTTGCGCGCGGCGACGGCTTCGCGCAACACGCCGGCCTGGTCGGCCGTCATGATGCCGGCCGCCGCGTAGTCATCCAGCGTGAAGACAGCCGCCGCGGGCTTGCGGATCGCAAAGGCCGGCGCCGCAACGACGGGCGGAAGAAGCCCCTCGAACCTCTCCCCCGTCTCGGGAAGCTCCGCCGAGACGCGCGGCTTCTCGGCATGCACCTCAGCGCCGACATGGTGCGCAACCAGGCGCACGATACGCTCACCATCGGCGGCGGACATCGTTCGTCCGCTATCCTCCAGGCCGCCGGACAGCCGGTCGATCCAGAGCCGGCCGTCGGGATTAAGCATCACCTCGACGATCGCGGGGTCTTCGAGGAAGGTCGCGATCGCGGGACCAAGCGCGGTGCGCAGCATGCGCGCGCCACGCGAGAATGCTTCCGAATGGAGTGAAGTGCCCGCCACGATCGTCCCCCGTCGAGCGCCAACCGCGGCAAGCGATCAGCAACGGGGATGGATAGAAAAAGCAGGAGATGGGTTAGTTCAACAAGTATTCAGGCGGTGTAGGGAGCCAGCGTAGTTCGGCGAAAAAATACTTGCAGTAGAGAAGACGCAAAGATCATACCTAGAGTGCCATCTGTGCAGCGCAGGAGTTGAACCAACGTTTCGCGAATGGCCGCCAGCATCATCATCCGAAATAGTTATTTATCTGATCGCCAATAAAGCTGCTTGATGATTGTCGGGCGCGCTGTGAATCGTTGTGCGCAGCGCCCTACTTCTTCGAATGAGGTGGCGTGGAGGGATTTGGCCAGAATCCTGATTGAAGACGGCTCTGCCAGAGTAGCTCTTTGCTGGCCTATGAATAGCGCCCTAGGCCTAGATCCTTCGTTTCGATGTCAGGTTTTCGTCCCGAGACAAGGTCCGCTATGACCCGCGAAGAACCGCAACTCATTGTCCAGCCGAGAGTACCATGTCCGGTATTCAAGAATAGATTACTGATCCTGGTCCGGCCAATGATTGGGGTGCCATCAGGAGTCATCGGTCGAAGGCCTGACCAGAAGGATGCGGTCTTAGGATCTCCCCCGGGAAACAGATCCATCACGGAATACTCCAGGGTCCGTCGACGTGCTTCGACGAGGTCATTGGTGTAGCCTGAAATTTCGGCCATCCCGCCAACACGAATCCGATCTCCGAGACGGGTGATTGCAATCTTGTATGTCTCGTCCATGACCGTCGATTCGGGGGCACGTGAGGCGTCGGTAATTGGAATCGTCAGCGAATATCCTTTGACAGGATAGACCGGCAGCTTGATTCCGACCTTCTTGAGCAGAAGCGGCGAATAGCTTCCCAGCGCGACAACCACTGCGTCCGATCTAATGGTCCCACGATCGGTGAACACACCACGCACTTGGCCAGCTTCGATGTCGAGCCCATTGATGAAGTGTCCGTAACGGAAGTCGATGCCCAACGCCGCGGCTTTTTGCTCCAGCGCATTCGTAAACTTGAAGCAGTCGCCGGTCTCGTCTTTTGGAGTCAAGAGTCCACCAACCATTCGGTCGCGCACGTAGCGCAATGCGGGCTCGGCCCGAATACAGCCATCGCGATCGAGGACCTCGAAAGGAACGCCATCTGCCGCAAGAGCCTTCACGTCCTTCGCTGATGCGTCGAGCTGCTGCTGAGATCGGAACAACTGCAGAGTTCCCTGCATGCGCTCGTCATAGTTCAACGAGGCCTCGCTCCTTAACTCGGCAAGCGCCATGCGGCTGTAGTCCGCAAGGCGCAGCATCCGTCCCTTGTTGAGCGCATATCGGTTCGCAGTGCAGTTGGATAGCATGCGAAAGAGCCAGGAGAGCATGGCCGCATCAAGTTTTGGGCGGAGGATCAAGGGCGCATGCCGCATGAGCATCCACTTGACGGCCTTCATGGGGATTCCGGGGGCAGCCCACGGCGAACAGTAGCCGAAGGAAACCTCCCCGGCGTTCGCAAAGCTGGTTTCCAGTGCTGGACCCGATTGCCTATCGAGAACGACGACTTCGTGCCCGAGCTTCGCAAGCTGATATGCGGTGGTGACGCCGATAACGCCTGCGCCTAGAATCGTGACTTTCATTATCTAATCCATAGTCATGCTTAATGATGCCTGCTCATCTGCTGGGAACGTTCAGCAATAGCTTCTGAAGAAGCGCCGACCGAGGCCGGTGAGAATCTCGTAGGAGATCGTGCCGGCGTCAGCCGCCAGCATTTCGAGGGGCTGATGAGGACCGATCACTTCGACGAGGCTTCCCAGATCGAGAGCGTCATCCGGCAGATCGGAGATGTCGACTGTCATGCTGTCCATCGAGACTCGCCCCACGATAGGCAGGCGTTGACCGTGGAAGTAGACGGCTCCGCGGCCACTCAGGCTTCTTGGAAGCCCGTCTGCATAGCCGGCGCAAAGTGTAGCAAGGCGGGTGCTGTCGCCGGTTACGTGCGTTCCGCTATAGCCGACCATAGTGCCGCGCGGGACCGTGCGGGTCTGCGCGACCGCGATAGCGAGGCTGACGACGGGCTCCATTGGATTGACGGCATTCACCTGCGGCGCACCGCCATAGAGCGCGATCCCTGGACGAACGAGAGAGCCATGATAGTCCTTACCCATTAGCACGCCAGCGGAGTTGGCGAAGGAGGATGGCACCGGAGCAAATTCCTTTTTGACCATCTGCATCTCTGCTAGCTGCGCCGCGTTTTGCGCTTTGGTGGGCTCATCCGCGGAGGCGAGATGGCTCATAACGTAGAGAATCTCGAGCTCCGGCGATTGCGCGATTTCCATGCGGACCGCAGCGCGCTCGGCGGGCGCAAAACCGAGCCGTGACATGCCGGTATCGAATTGTAGAACAGCAGGGAGACGTCGCCTCTCGGCGTGTGCCTGAGTACGCCAACGGTAAAGCTGGGCGAAGCAGTTGATGACTGGAATGACTTGAGCCGCCGCGCACGCTGCCTCCGCACCGAGCAATAGGCCGTTCAGCACAAAAAGCTGCGCGTCGTTCGGAAGATGAGGCCGCAATGCGATGGCTTCCTCCGCCTGCGCCACGAAAAAGTGTCTGCAGCCGGCGTCAAGCAACGTCTCCGCCACTCTGATGGCACCCAAGCCATAGGCATCGGCTTTGACCACTGCTGCCACGCGAGCCGGAGTCGTCATCGATGCAATGCGCTGAAAATTCCGGCGCAGCGCTGCCAAATCGACGGTCATATAGCCGGGAAAGCCTTGCGCTTTCCCATCTAACACCGCCTGCGGAACGGCCCGGTCCAACGTCTTTTCACTGTGCATGAGATAAGGCTTAGCGCAATAAACGAGCAAGTGGTGCGCATTCCTTGCCCGATTGTTCGATAACTGCTACGAAAGTCGAACGATCTGCAAACCCTTCGAATAAAATTTACAGCGGCCATGGACAGCATAGATCGCAATATCTTGCGCGCGCTCCGCGTAAACGCGCGAATGAGCAATGTAAATCTGGCGGAGGAAGTTGGGCTTTCACCTTCGGCGTGTCTGCGACGGATCAAGCTGCTCGAGAAGGCCGGTGTCATTCGCGGGTATACAGCACTCGTGGAGACTGGTGCCGACTCACAAGGTCTTGCCGTGCTGATCAACATCACGTTGGAACGGCAGACGGTAGAGTACCTCAATAAATTTGAGGCTGCGGTACGCAAGCATCCGGAGATTCAGGAGTGCTATCTCATGACCGGGCGAGCGGACTATTTCCTGCGTGTGGAAGCCGCCAATGCTGTCGAGTTCGAACGGATACACAAGGAGGTCCTCTCGACCCTTCCAGGTGTCGCACGTATCCATTCCAGCTTTTCGATTAGAAACGTGCTTGCAAGCCGAACAAACGCTCGGCGCTGATGTACGCTCTTCCGGCCAATAGAACTCCTATATCTCTCGTTCGATGCGTCCCTTCAGCAGCACTTGAAGGCTCAATACGCGCGGACGCCTGTCGCTTGCGGCGCTGTCGGTCAAGCCGATTAGAACTCACACCATACTTGAGTCGCTAACAGATCGTCGTGGCACTCGGGATGCGCAGCAAGAGAACATCCTTTACGAAGCAATGCCAGCCTACTGTTGCGCTGTACTAAGTAGGCGCTCAGCGCAAAGGCAATGTTGAAGACTTTGGATCCGCTCCGCACAGCGGCGGGTCTAAAAGCGTCGCGAGCCGGCGAGGCCTACCATTTCTGATAGTTGATGTTGAAAGCGTGTCCTGACAGTAACCGGCGAGAACTTCAACGCTCCCAATGCTCAGCACACACTCTAAAGATAAGGACACCCTTTGTGCCCGGACACTCCTCCCCCTCAGGCTACGTCGAAGAGCACTGCGTCCCCCCGCTATGCCGAACAGTGCGCTCTTATGCCCGGCGCGCTGGGGTCAGCCCGACTCTCGGGTTGAACTCGCCGGCTGCCTGGAATTTTGAGCGCAGACAGGTAGCAGGGATAACCTCGCGCGTTCCGCCCCCTCAATTTTGATGATGCTTTTCGCTTGAACAGATGATCCGAGATTCAGAACTCAGCGGGATAGCGAATGTCATTTTCGCCGGCCTGATGTTGGTTGCGATGGCAGCGATCATCAAAATTGTAACCAGGACTCTTTCGCCCCTCGAGGTCGTCGTCCTGCGGAGCTTGATATCTGCGCCGCTGCTCTTCTTTATTGTCCCTAGACATAGTCGCCTAGCAGGCTGTTGAAGAACTCAGCTGTGTTCGCAAACGAAGGCCGAATCGTCGCCATTGTGTATGTAGAAGTGGCCGACGAGCCTGCCGGCAGTGCCGATCATGGCCCATCCGCGACCGCAGGTG
>NZ_JADYVS010000041.1:0-47192 GCF_020194055.1 Bradyrhizobium sp. NBAIM03
CCGGCCGTCGGCAATGTGCTCTTCCGGAAAGTGTTTCCGGATGCGCTCCCATTGCTCGTCCGTCAGCCGAATCATCTTTCCTTTATAGCCGATCGACGCTGATCTTCAATTTTGAGATAGGTTCTAGAGTTCTCGCTGCGTAAATCCCCTCGGCTGGGAGGAGCGACGGACCATGAAGGCCTCAAAATTTTCGGACGCCCAGAAGGCGTTCATCCTGAAACAGGGCAACGACGGGGTTGCGGTGGCGGAGATCTGCCGCAATGCCGGGATCAGCCAGTTCAAGATTTTCGTCCGGCTCCCAGCCGTGTCCAAGCACGAGCAGACCCTGCGAGTCGCTCGCCGCTCCGTGAATGTGCAGGATATTTTGATCCGGCACGTTGTAGAGGTGCTGCAAGGATCTGGTATAATTGAAGTTCAAGAAGAAGGCTGATGGATCAATCGGAAGTCGCAGGTTCTCAATTGGCGGAGCGTCTGGGATGCGCAGCTGCCGGATCCAATCTCCAAAGCGCTCGCAATGTCTTCGAGATCGCATCGACGACTTGCTCGATCTCATATTGGTAGTCGTGGTGATAGGCGTCGCTCCATTCTTCGGCACCATAAGGTACTAAGAAGTCGGATGCGTCCTCGATCAGCGTATCACTATCGAAGTGCGCAAGCCGCGCCTCGAATTCGGCCAAAACCGCCGCGTTGACGTCGAAATAGCGTTCCACGACCTGATACGTCGCATGGTCGACGGCCTTCAGGTATTCACCGAATGCCCTGCACGACGATTGAATTCCATGATGCAAATCGAACCCATTACCAATGATGTAAAGTGTTTCGCTCAAAGGTCATCTTTCTCAACAGCGTGCGGTGTCTACCCGGGACTTCGATCGATTCAGCTGCTCAAGCCGAACAGAGTGGATGCGCCAACACACATAGCCTCTTTGTTGTACGAGCATCATTCGACCGTTTACGCAACAAGAAGGCGATACATGCTAGCGCCGAAGAGACAATTCCACACAGCCTGCGTGCGTCAGGTGCGGTTCGAAATCGTGCCGGCCGACACTCTTCCCTTCCTAGTACGGGCCGGTCGCGGCGCATTTAGGAAACCTCACAGATGTACTACTGCTGCGCTGCGACTGTTGCGGTGAACTGAATCGACAGGCGAAACGGTCCGAGGCGCGGAAATACTTCGATCCTGACATCCTGAATTCCAGCACTACGCCCTTGAGGGGAAGGCCTTCCCCTACGCCCGAGCCCGTGGTCTCGGTCGACCCCTTCTGCGGAGAGGTCCCCGCAACGCCCCCTTAGAGTCAGAGTGCGGACCGGTTTCGAGGTGACGGGTTACAGGCTGGAGGAAAGGCCTTCAGCACCCGTCGCGGAGATCCGCAATGCCCAGAAAGACCACATCGGCCCGCGCCGGCTCGAACCGGGCGAACCTCTATGATGAAATCACCGATAAGATCATCGGCGAGCTGGAAGCCGGCCGCGTGCCCTGGGTCCAGCCTTGGGGAACGGCTGCGGCGACCGCGCCGCTCGCCATGCCGAAGAACGCCGCCACCGGCCGACAATATTCGGGGATCAACATCCTGATCCTCTGGGGTGCCGTCATCGCTCATGGCTATCCCGGCCAGAGCTGGCTTACGTTTCGCCAAGCGCTCTCGCTCGGAGGCAACGTGCGCAAGGGCGAGCACGGCACGACCGTCGTCTACGCCGACCGCTTCGTGCCGGGCGACGAGAGGAGGCGCGCACGTGAGACCGGCGAAGAAGCCGCTACGATCTCGTTCCTGAAACGGTTCACCGTCTTCAATGCGGCGCAGTGCGAGGGCCTGCCCGAGGACGTGGCGATCGTCGCGCCGCCGCCTCCGCCGGGCCTGATCGAGCCCCAAGTCGAGGCGCTGATCCAGGCCACCGGCATCGACTTTCGCATTGGCGGCAATCGCGCCTTCTACGCGCCGGAGGCAGACTTCGTCATGGTACCGCCGCCAGTTGCCTATTTCGAGCCGATCAACTGGCATCGGACAGCCCTGCATGAGCTCGGACATGCCACCGGCCATGCCTCCCGACTCGGCCGTGATCTTACCGGCAGTTTCGGCACCAAGAAGTATGCATTTGAGGAGC
The DNA here is from genome assembly GCF_020194055.1 of Bradyrhizobium sp. NBAIM03. Lineage (NCBI taxonomy): Bacteria > Pseudomonadati > Pseudomonadota > Alphaproteobacteria > Hyphomicrobiales > Nitrobacteraceae > Bradyrhizobium > Bradyrhizobium sp. NBAIM03. The sequence goes on from NZ_JADYVS010000041.1 coordinate 2,104, forward strand.
TGATCGCGGAAATGAACGCCGCTTTCTGCTGCGCCTCGCTCGGCATCGTGCCGACCGTCCGGCATGCCGATTACATCGGCTCCTGGCTCGAGGTGCTGCGCGAGGACAATCGCGCCGTTATCCGCGCCGCCTCCCAAGCGAGTAGGGCGGCCGACTGGATTCTTGGCTTCCTGCCAGCTGACGACCAGGCCCAGCCCGGCAAGGACAGGAGGGCGGCATGATCCTCATGACTCGCGAGATGCGCGAACGCCTACTCGCCAACGGCCGTGGGCCTGACACCGACCACGTCCCCGTCGTCAAATTCTTCAATCCGCTCGGTGCGGGAGTCTGGCTGCGACCGAGTTCGACTCCGACGGCGACACTCTGTTCGGCCTGGCTGATCTCGGCGAACCCGAACTGGGGTCGTTCAGCCTGGCAGAGATGACGGCCGTCCGTCTGCCGCTCGGCATGGGAATCGAGCGCGATCTTCTCTTCGAGGGCATGGTTCCGATCTCGGTCTGGGTCGAAGCCGCGCGGCGGACCGGCAGCATTCGGGTAGCAGAGCGCGTGCTCTACGCCGCGGCGCGAGCCAAACGGGAGAACAACTGACGCGCGTCTTCGCTGTGACTCAGTAAAGGCGCCGGAAAAGAGAGGGCGAGGGTTGCGCCGGCTTTCGCGGCGGGGTGGAGATCGAGAGAGAGGCTCTCGGTTGCCCGCCGCGGAGACCACACCAATGGCTACTGCCGTTCAAAAGATCACCCTATCGTCCTCGCGCGACATTCCCTTCAACAAGCTAGTGCTCAGCCAATCGAACGTCCAGCGCGTGAAGGCCGGCGTCTCCATCGAGGAGCTGGCTGAGGACATTGCCCGGCGTACTTTGCTCCAGAGCCTCAACGTCCGGCCGGTCCTAAACCCCGAGGGCACCGAGACCGGCATGTTCGAGATCCCGGCCGGCGGACGGCGCTACCGTGCGCTGGAGAGCGCGGTATCTCACCGCATGTCGCCATGATGGTTGCTCGCAGCGAGGGGGTCGATAGTTTTAGTGGTGACGGCGGAACGTCTTTTGGCAGCTATCAGGTTCACGTGACCCCGGGAGGCCGAGGCAAGGCCGTGGGCGATCAATTCAGGGCAGCGACGGGCCTTGATCCGTCTGACCCGGCGAACGAAAGGGCGACGATCAGATTTGCTCTCGACGACGTCAAAGCACATGGCTGGAGCGCCTACCACGGCGCCCGCCGTGTCGGCATCTCTGATTGGCGGGGTATCGAGCGCGGCGGCGGGTCAACCTCGACTACGGAAGTCAACATCACCGGGCCCATCACGATCAACGCTGGGTCGAACGCTGACGGCACAAAGGTCGCTCAGGAATTCCGCGCAGAGCTGCGGCGTCGCCAGTCGGAGGCAGCTCTCGCCAACTCAGGGGCGCAATGAGATTGCGCGCGGGCGTTGGATGCTCCTCGCCCGCGCCACATTCCTCGCGTCTGCATGGGCGAGGAGCGACGAGCCAGTGAGTGTCGCAAAAAAACCCGGCAGTCCGAGCCGTCACTCCTGGCGGTGACCGGGCCAGCACCAGCCCGCCGGCGCCGGATGTACGCGCCGGCGGGCTGCTTTCTTTTTCATTCCGCCGGAGCGCTGCGAAACCGCGATGAGCTGATCGGGACATTCATGGGGGCTTGCGGATTCGGAAGTATCGCAGTCCTGGCGACCCGCGCGCGCCGCTCACCGGTCATTGATCGCTACCGCCAACGGCAAGTAGCGAAGGGCGAGAAGGCGATAAATTACGCGACGCACCTCGCAAACTTCACGCTATCGCTCGTGGTCGCGGCGGCACAGCACCGTCACATCCAATAAGAGGCCCCGTCCGGCGAACCGGACGGGGCCCTCTCGTTTGACATCGCGCGGTACATCGGCCCCGCTCACCATGCGGTGCATCGGACCACCAGAAGGTGGAGCATCGGCCCGCTAACTGGGCGGTGCATCGGCCCGCTGACCGGCAACGAGATGAGCTGAGCATATTTGTGATTCGCGTGATGACGCCACGTTCCGAATCACTTTCCCCACTATCCACTGGTGCCTTGCAATCCTAATGCCGCCATCTGAACAAATATTTTTAATGCAGGTACTTCCGGGAGATAGCTGGATCTTAGGAGACAGCGGGGCGTAGGATTCTCACCTGATTCGAACCGTTCATCCACAGGTGGGCGAACCATGAGCTCGGATTTTGTAGGTGAGCCCGCAGCGCGGCAATTGCGTGAAATGTGCGAGCATAAGGTTTGTGGGTTTCTCGGTCCCGGCTGGAACGAAGCGTTCGCAGACTGGATCAGAAAATTCGGCATCGGTCGGGTTCAGGACGCCGTTCTGATGGCCTCTGTTCCTCGCTTTTCGGAGGATGGCGAGCGCCTGCCTCCCGACATTCGAGATGTCCCAAGGTACGCAGCCGTTGAGCGCGCCGACGATCGGGACCCGGGCATGCGAGACTGTTATCTGGTTCGCGGCCGCATGCGCTTGAAGTTCTACTGCGAAGAACACGACAGCGAAGTTTTGACGCTGTTGAGGAGAGCGTTGCACGCTGGGATATCAGCGTCGAGAATGCATGACGCCGTTGACGAGAACTACACGCTCGAGGACTGCTTTACCGCGATCGGCATCGATCGGTGAGGAATGAGTCGATCGCATTTGAGATCAGTTCCTCGAAAACAACATACGGGTTCGAGCTAATCTTCGTATTTTTGATGCTGCCCCTGATATCGAGCGTCATTTTCGTTTCAATCGCTGACGTGGTGATCTCTGAAGGATCGTTCTGACGGTGTACGGGACATCAAGTCAAGCTGCCGTATGGAAATGGTGGAAGTACCCGCAAACTGAGACCCAATTTTCCGTTCGCCTCGTTTGCGGTGCACTAGACTTTCCGAGCAGATCCATCGGGTTACGCGACCTGTTGCTCCGATGACATCCTGAATGCCGGAAGGCCGTTGAGGGGAAAGCCTTCCCCTGCGCCCGAGCCTGTGGTCTCGGCCGCCCCCTTCTGCGGGGAGAACCCCGCAACGCCCCCTTAGAGTGAGAGGGCGGACGGGCTTCGCCGCGACGGGTTGAAGAACGGAGGAGAGGCCTCCGGCGCCTGTCGTGGAGATGACATGACCCAAGTCGAAGTTTTGAGCGCCGGCCGCGATCGCGTGGGTGGCTACAAGGTGGACGTGACCCGCGGGACGCGCGTTGGCCGAGTATCGTCGGAGTGGTTCTCGAGGCCAGCGGACGAGCGCTATCTGTCGCTGTCGGACCTCTATGGCTCTGTGCGCGGACGGACCGAGCGAAGCCGGACCCGCACCGACGACGACCGCAACGAGTTCCTGCGCAAGCGCGGCTTCTCGAAAACCGAGACAGCGAAGATCATCGAAAGGGTGCTATCCGAGGAAGGGCGCAAGCCCGAGAGCGTGTTCGACTTCGTGCAAGGCATCACAGCGGTTGCGCGGGGCAAGACCCATCAGGACGCACGACTTGATCTGGAGGCGCGCGCGAAGAAGCTGCTCGAGCGCGCAGCCTGAAACCCGTAAAGCCGAAAGATGCGGAATGGCGTGTCTGGCGGCTTCGTGCCTTTCCGTTTCTCCTGATCGTCGGTTTGCGGCGCGGCCCTTGAGAGGAAGAGGGCGGCGCTGCGCTTCGTGACGGGTTGGAGGACCAAAGAGAGTCTTTGGGTCGCCCGTCGCGGAGTATCACCCATGGCTAACGTTCAGAAGATCACCCTGTCGTCCTCGCGCGACATTCCTTTCAATAAGCTGGTGCTGAGCCAGTCGAATGTCCGGCGCGTGAAGGCCGGCGTCTCCATCGAAGAGCTGGCGGAGGACATCGCCCGGCGCACCTTGCTCCAAAGCCTCAACGTCCGGCCGGTCCTCGACGCCGAGGGCGTCGAGACCGGCATGTTCGAGATTCCGGCCGGCGGACGGCGCTACCGTGCGCTGGAGCTGCTGGTGAAGCAGAAGCGCCTGGCCAAGACCGCGCCGGTGCCTTGTGTCGTACGCGATCCGGCAACCACCATTCTCGCCGAGGACGACTCGCTTGCGGAGAATATTCAGCGGGCGCCGCTGCATCCGCTCGACCAGTTCCGAGCGTTCCTGGCTTTGCGCGAGAAGGGGCAGTCCGAGGAGGACATCGCCGCTGCCTTCTTCACCTCCGTCAACGTTGTGAAGCAGCGCTTGCGCCTCGCCGCGGTCTCACCCGCGCTGCTCGACGTTTATGCCGACGATGGCGTGTCGCTCGAGCAGTTGATGGCTTTCACGGTCACCGCGGATCACAGCCGCCAGGAGCAGGTCTGGCAGGCGATCTCCGGCTCTTGGCAAAAGGAGCCCTATCAGATCCGCCGCATGTTGACGGAGAAGACCGTACGCGCCTCCGACAGGCGCGCCATATTTGTTGGCATCGACACCTACGAGGCCGCTGGCGGCGTGGTGCTACGCGACCTGTTCCAGTCCGACGATGGCGGCTGGCTCGAGGACGTCGGTCTGCTCGACTGTCTGGTCGCCGAGAAACTGAAGGCGGAGGCGGAAACGATCGCCGCCGAAGGCTGGAAGTGGATCGAGGTCGCGATCGACTTCCCTTACGGCCATACTCGTGGCTTGCGCGAGCTGGACGGCGTATCCGCCGATCTCACCGCCGAAGAGCAAGCAACCATCGAGGCGCTCGAGGCCGAATATGCAAGGCTCGAAGCTGAGCATGATGGCGCGGATGAGCTTCCCGATGAGGTTGACCAGCGCCTTGGCGAAATTGAGACGGCTCTCGGCGTCTTCAACGATCGACCCGTCATCTATCAGCCGGCCGACATCGCCCGCGCGGGCGCGTTCGTCGGCATAGACGCCGAAGGCACGCTCTTGATTGATCGCGGCTACGTCCGACCCGAGGACGAAGTGCCCGTGTCCGAACCAGAGCAGGCCAGGAGCAGCGAACCCGATGCCGCGGCCCTGGACGGCGCCGACCCATCAGCGCCCGTTATCCAGCGCGCCGTCATCACCATCGGCGAGCAGGTTGCGGAGCCCGAGGACGAGGATGACGATGCGGTGAAGCCGCTGCCGGACCGTCTTCTGACCGAGCTCACGGCGGAGCGGACGCTGGCGCTGCGCGACAAGCTGGCGATCACGCCTTCGGTCGCTTTCCAGGCGGTGCTGCACAAATTTTGCCTGGACGTGTTCTCCCGCTATTCCTCCTTTGGTTCGGCGATGGAGGTCTCCGTGCGCAGCGCGAGTTTCCCGGTGCAGGCGCAAGGGTTAAAGGACACGCCGGCGGCCAAGGCGATCGACGCGCGCCACAAGACGTGGGAGGAGCGCCTGCCGAAGGACAAAGCCGGTCTCTGGGACTGGCTCACCGGGTTGACCGGCGACGAGCAGGCGGCGCTCTTTGCGCACTGCGCCTCATTCGGCGTCAACGCGCTCTACGAGAAGGGTGACCGCTACGGCGGTGGCGTCACGCCGCACGCCGTCGAGCAGCGGATCGCGGATGCCGATCGCATCGCCCTCGCCGTCGACCTCGATATGGTCGCGTCCGGTTGGCGCCCGACCGTCGAGAACTATCTCGGCCGGGTGCCAAAGCGCCGCATCCTGGAGGCCGTGCGCGAGGGTGCCGGCGAGCGGGCCGCGCAGCTTATCGACCATCTGAAGAAGGGCGACATGGCCAAGGAGGCCGAACGGCTCCTGGCCGAGAGCGGCTGGCTGCCCGAGCCCCTGCGAATGGCCGACGCCGACCAGGTGGCGACCGTCGACGCCCCGGAGTCCGAGGGCGAGGCGCTGCCGGAATTCCTCGCCGGCGACGACGAGGAAACTCCAGCCGATCAGGCGGACGAGCCGCACATGGTCGCCGCCGAGTAGAAACACTGGGCTGGGGCGACGACTTTCGCCCCAGCCCTTATCTTATGCGCTACGAGCCACCCTCGGCTGCACCCGCAAGCCGTCGATCCAGATCGCGATCCTGCCGGCGGCGACGAGGCCGGAGGTTTCCGCCACGAACCGCCGTACCGCCCCAGTGCTGCTGACTTCGAAGCGATGTCGATAGCCCTGGGCTACGGCGCGATCGGTAAAGCCTTTCAAAGCAGCCAACCCTGCCGCTTCCTGGATCTCGAACTGAACCCTCCAGCGCGTGCGCCGCGGCCGAACATCATCGAGCACTTCGACGCTGATACGGTGCTTGCTCCCGCTGCGAACGGTGACCGGTTCGATCTTCTTGGTGGGAAACTTCAGAATCTGAGCCATCAAATCCTCCTTCATTGCGTGAAGCGGTTCGATGGTCTTGTCGGGACTCGTGAACCGCATGCCGAGACCCGCGCCCTGCGCAAACGCGCGGGAGCAGGTCAGCGGCAGCCTGTTGACCAAGCCGTTCAGCTCTTGAGGCTCGCGCCACAAGCGGTTCTTGCTGCGCGAGCGCGCAGCGACCCTGACGCAGCGAAGATAATGTGCTGCCCGCAGCGTTTCAAGGCATCGGGCAGAGAGTGAGAGCCGGGCCGGGAGGGGTTTGAGCCGGTCCGGTCCGAGAGAGCGCTGCCGGCTCGCTCCTTCTCGCTCTCCTTCAGGCTCCCCCTCATGAACCACCTTTTCTCGACTGCGGCCGACGATGCCGCCCTGATCTCGCCTGCTCGCGCCGCCGAGGGCGCCAGCGCCGTCATCGCTGCTGCGCGTGAGCTTCTCCCTCATCTTGAGCATGGTCGACGTGTCGACGCCGCAATCCTCCGCGCCGCCATGGAAGGGGCCTTCGGTGCATCCGATGCGACGGGCGCGTGGGATTGGAAGATGGCCCATGACGCTTGTGAGGTCGCCACCGTCCTGTTCCTGCGCAAATACGGAAAGGCGCTGTTCCGCAAAGCCGATTCTGCGGCTTCACGACTTTCCGCCTTGGACAAGATCGCGAGGCTGCTGCCGACTCAGACGCGCCGCTCTGCCGAGAGCGAGACTTTCCAGCAATTCTCGACCCCAATTCCGCTTGGCTTGGCTGCGCTGACCGCGGCCGCCATTACGCCGGCGGATCGCGTGCTGGAGCCGTCCGCAGGCACCGGGCTGCTCGCCATCCTCGCCGAAATCGCCGGCAGCGGGCTCGTGCTGAACGAACTGGCCGACAGCCGGGCCATGTTGCTCTCTTCCCTCTTTCCGGCCATTTCCGTCACGCGCTTCGACGCCGCCCAGATCGACGATCACCTCGATCCCACGGTGGTCCCGAGTGTCGTGCTGATGAACCCGCCGTTCTCGGCGATGGCGAACGTCTCCGGCCGCATGGCCGACACTGCGTACCGGCACATCGCCTCGGCGCTGGCGCGGCTCGCCGATGGTGGCCGGCTGGTCACGATCACTGGCGCAAACTTCTCACCCGAAGCCTCAGCCTGGCGCGATGCCTTCGCCCGATTGCAGGAACGAGGCCGCGTGGTGTTCACTGCCGCCATCGCCGGCGCGGTCTATGCCAAGCACGGCACCACGATCGAAACGCGCCTCACCGTCATCGACAAGGCGCCGGCCGATGACGCGCACGCTTTCCCGGAGTCGCCGGGAATAGCGCCCGATGTTGCGACGCTGCTCCGCTGGATCGGCGAGCACGTTCCACCTCGCCTGATCGTCGCATCAACCGCCACACTTCCCATGTCAGCCTCGCCAGTACCTCGCACGGTGCGCGGCTATCTGGGGCGGTCCGCCGCGCAGTTGGCCAAGGCGTCGGTCGCCGATCCCGAGGCCGTCGACCTCGCCTATGAGACATTCGATTGGACGCCGCCCGAGGAGGCGCGCCTCAGCGACGCCATTTACGAGGAATACCGGCTGCAATCGATCCGGATCCACGGCGCGCAGGCGCATCCGACCAAGTTGGTGCAGTCGGCCGCGATGGCCTCGGTCGCGCCGCCGAAGCCGAGCTATCGGCCGCGCCTGCCGGCCAACCTTGTCAGTGACGGTCTCCTGTCCGACGCCCAACTTGAGACGGTCATCTATGCCGGGGAGGCGCATGGCAACCACCTCGCCGGCGCCTGGACGGTTGACGAGACCTTCGACCTCGTCACGGCCGCCCGAGACGACGCACCGAACGCCGTCCGTTTCCGTCGCGGCTTCATGCTCGGCGACGGGACCGGCGCCGGCAAGGGCCGCCAGTCCGCCGGCATCATTCTTGACAACTGGTTGCAGGGCCGGCGCAAGGCGGTCTGGATCTCGAAATCCGACAAGCTGCTCGAGGACGCGCAGCGCGACTGGTCGGCGCTCGGCATGGAGCGTCTGTCGGTCACGCCGCTCTCGCGGTTCCCTCAGGGGCGCGACATCCGCTTGGCCGAAGGTATCCTATTTTTAACCTACGCTACGCTGCGGTCCGACGACCGCGGCGAGAAGCTTTCGCGCGTCCGGCAGATCGTTCAATGGTTGGGCTCCGACTTCGACGGCGTCATCATTTTCGACGAGAGCCATGCCATGCAGAATGCCGGTGGCGGCAAGGGCGAGCGTGGCGATGTCGCGCCCTCACAGCAGGGGCGTGCCGGCTTGCGCCTTCAGCATGCGCTGCCCAATGCCCGGGTCGTCTATGTCTCGGCGACCGGCGCCACCACGGTCCACAATCTCGCCTACGCCCAGCGGCTCGGTCTGTGGGGTGGCGAGGATTTTCCGTTCGCCACGCGCGCCGAGTTCGTCGAGGCGATCGAGGAGGGCGGCGTCGCGGCGATGGAGGTGCTCTCCCGCGACCTTCGCTCGCTCGGCCTCTATACCGCCCGCTCGCTTTCCTACGACGGCGTAGAATACGAGCTCGTCGAGCACCAGCTCACCGACGAGCAGCGCCGCATCTATGACGCGTATGCCGGCGCGTTCGCCATCATCCACAATCACCTCGACGCGGCGATGCAGGCCGCCAACATCACCGGCGAGACCGGCACGCTCAACCGTCAGGCGAAGTCGGCCGCGCGCTCGGCCTTCGAATCGGCCAAGCAGCGTTTCTTCGGCCATCTGCTCACCAGCATGAAGACGCCGACCCTGGTCCGCTCGATCGAGCGGGATCTGGCCGAGGGCCATGCTGCCGTCGTCCAGATCGTGTCGACCGGCGAGGCGCTGATGGAGCGGCGGCTCGCCGAAATCCCACCTGAGGAATGGAATGACGTGCGCGTGGACATCACGCCGCGCGAGTACGTGCTGGATTACCTCGCCCATTCCTTCCCAGTGCAGCTCTATGAGCCCTTCACTGACGGCGACGGCAATCTCTCGTCCCGGCCTGTCTTCCGTGATGGCCAGCCGGTCGAGAGCCGCGAGGCGGTTGCCCGCCGCAATGAGCTGATCGAACGACTCGCTTCGCTCCCGCCCGTTCCCGGCGCGCTCGACCGGATCGTGCAGCGTTTTGGCACGGACCTCGTGGCCGAAGTGACGGGACGTTCGCGGCGCGTGGTGCGCAAGGGGGCCCGCCTTGCCGTCGAGAACCGTTCGGCCTCCGCCAATCTCGCAGAGACCGCCGCCTTCATGGATGACGCAAAGCGCGTGCTTATCTTCTCGGAGGCTGGCGGCACCGGCCGCAGCTACCACGCCGAACTCTCGGCGCGGAATCGCCGGCTCCGCGTCCATTATTTGCTCGAGCCGGGCTGGAAGGCCGATGCCGCGATCCAGGGTCTCGGTCGAACGAACCGCACCAACCAGGCGCAACCACCGCTGTTCCGCCCCATTGCGACCGACGTCAAGGCGGAGAAGCGCTTCCTCTCGACCATTGCGCGCCGGCTCGACACGCTGGGCGCGATAACGCGCGGCCAGCGCCAGACTGGCGGCCAGGGCCTGTTCCGGCCCGAGGACAATCTTGAGAGCCACTACGCCCGCGATGCGCTGCGCCAGCTCTACCTGCTGCTCGTGCGCGGCAAGGTTGAAGGCTGCTCGCTCCAAACCTTCGAGGACGCCACGGGCCTGAAGCTCGTGGACGAGAATGGCATCAAGGACGAGCTGCCGCCGATCACGACGTTCCTGAACCGGCTGCTCGCGCTGACCATCGACCTGCAAGGTTTGCTGTTCACGGCCTTTGAGCAATTGCTGAACGCCAAGGTCGAGGGCGCCATCGCCAGCGGCGTCCACGACATCGGCCTGGAGACCCTGCAGGCTGACAGCTTCGTCGTCACCGATCGGCACCCGATCTATACGCATCCCGCGACCGGCGCGGAAACCCGGCTGCTCACGATCACCGAACGCCGGCGCAATCACCCCATGACGCTGGATCAAGCGCTCGATTATCTCGCCGATCCTCAGGCGGTGCTGCTGCTCAACGCGCGCTCGGGGCGTGCCGCGGTGCAGATTCCGGCGCCGAGCTTCATGCTCGATGACGGCGAGATCGAACGCCGCGTTCGCTTAGTCCGCCCCATGGAGCACCATCATGTTTCGATGAAGATGATGGACGAGAGCCACTGGCAGCCTGCGGAGCGCGAGACGTTCGCAGCAGCATGGAACAGCGAAGTCGTCGAGGTCCCCGAGTTCGCTGAGAGCACCCTCCACATCGTCGCTGGCTTGCTGTTGCCGATTTGGAAGCGCCTTCCGAATGAATCGACCCGGGTCTATCGACTCCAGACCGACGATGGCGAACGCATCATCGGTCGCAGGGTCTCGCCAGCCTGGGCGGCGAATGCGTGTGCGACCAGCGCCGCCAACTTGACCCCACACGAGGCTTTCTCGGCGCTGATGGAGGGGCGCGCCGTCCTCGACCTCGCCGAGGATCTCCAGCTCCGTCGTGTCCGCGTAATGGGCGCCCATCGGATCGAACTGGCGGGCTTCACCGATGCGATGCGTGACCGGCTGCGCGCCTACGGCCTCTTCAGCGAGATCATCTCGTGGAAGCTGCGCATGTTCGTGCCGACCAATGAGACTGGTGCCGCGGTGCTGGCAAAGGTGCTCGACCATTATCCGGTCGCGCGCGTCAGTGAGCGGGAAGCCGCCTGATGGCCCGCGACAACGCGTCCGAACTGGCTCGCCGTCTCGCGCGTGAGGCCGAGGCAGTGTGCCGCCATTACCTGTCCAAAGGAAGACGCCAAGGCCGCTACTGGACGGTGGGCGACGTCCGCAATACGCCCGGGCGGTCGATGTTCGTCCGGCTCAGCGGACCGGACTCCGGTCCTGGCGCGGCCGGGCATTGGCGAGATGCCGCCTCGGCCGAACATGGCGATCTCCTTGACGTCATCCGCGAAAGCTGCGGTCTCACCAGGTTTCGCGATGTCGCCAATGAGGCACGACGCTTTCTGAGTCTGCCGCGTCCAGAACCGGAGCCCGAGCCAAATCGCCTCCGGTCGCGAACATCCCCCGTACCGCTCGGATCGCCGGAGGCGGCGCGGCGGCTGCTTAGCATGTCGCGGTCGATCGCAGGCACACTCGCAGAAGCGTATCTTCGCAATCGCGGCATTACGGCTTTGCACGAAACCGGAAGTCTGCGTTTTCACCCACGTTGCTACTACCGGCCCGACGACCACAGCCCGACCGAGACCTGGCCGGCGATGATCGCCGCCGTCACCGACCTCTCAGGCCATCTGACCGGCGCGCATCGCACCTGGCTCGACCCCGGTGGTTTCAGCGAGAGGACGCTCGGCAAGGCGCGGATCGACACGCCGAAACGGGCGATGGGCGACCTGCTTGGTCACGCCGTTCGATTTGGCGTAGCCGGCGAAGTCATGGCGGCCGGCGAGGGCATCGAGACGATGCTGTCGCTCCGCAGCGTCCTGCCGACCATGCCGATGGTCGCAGCCCTCTCGGCGGCGCATCTCTCCGCCATCCTCTTTCCGGACACGCTCCGCCGGCTCTATATCGCCCGCGACGACGATCCTGCAGGTAGCGGCGCCATGGCGACCTTGATCGATCGGGCGCAGGAGGCCGGGATCGAAGCAATCGTGATCTCGCCGCGCCTTGGCGACTTCAACGAGGATCTCCGCCTGCTCGGATTTGATGCCCTTCGGGCCGCGAGCCGCGTGCAGATCGCGGCACAGGACGTCGCGCGCTTCATGGAGCTGGCGGCATAGCCGGAACGGGGAGGGCGACGCGGCCGCTTCGTCTGCGCGAGATCCGTGATCATGCTTCCTCCCAGCGCCGGAGAGGACCGCCCCACGGCCTTCTGAGAGGGCGATCGGGCGGCAAGCGGCCCGGACCGGCAACCTTGTGGGCCGACTATTTTCCGTCGGCGGCAGGGCCGCCTTTACATCGCGAGGCAAAATAGTCGGCTCCCTTCGGTCCTCCGCTCCGCTTCGGCCCTTCGCTTCGCTGCGGGTGCAAGTCCGTTCCGCCTGCCGCCTTCGTCGCCATGAAGGCCGCGATGGGCGCGGTCGATCCGGCGAGGAAAGCCGCAATGACCACCGACCACGACAACGACTTCGAGCCACACCACAACTCATCCCCAACCGATCACGTCCTCCAGGAACTCCAGCTCTACGGCTACCGTCCCTTCCACGATGAGCCCGATCCGCGGCCGCTTCCCGAAGCACAGATCCTTTCCGGCAGCATCTCCGCTATCTTCGACGCTCTCGTGGTGGCGCTGTCTGACACCCGCCTCGAACCTGACCTCGAAGACCTGCTCTGGTCGATGGTAAACGTCTTCCATCGTGCGATCGACAGGATCGAGCGCGAGCTCGACGATAACGAGCTGGCCCAGCAGCGCTCGCAGCGGGAGCAGGACGGCAGCGAAATCAAATCCGTCGAGCTGGAGCGTCTGACGGCGGAAGGGAAGACATTGATCGAGCGACGCAACGCCTTCGAGCTGATGCGCGACCAGGCCGCCGACGAGTTCGAACGCCACACTCATTCCGCCTGGCGGCCGCGCAACGGATCAAAGGTCAACCACCGCAATCTGACCTCCGCGATGATCGACAGCCGCGATTTCCTCGCCGCGAAGAAGCGCGCCGACAATCAGGTGCTCCTGCCACCCGGCCCGAAAGTCGCGCTGACTGGTGGTCTCGACTTCAACGATCATCGTTTGATCTGGGCCAAGCTTGACCAGGTGCACGCCAAGCATGCCGACATGGTGCTGCTGCACGGCGGATCGCCCAAGGGTGCCGAGTTGATCGCTGCCAAATGGGCCGACAACCGCAAGGTCTCGCAGATCGCTTTCAAGCCCGACTGGACGAAGTATGCCAAGGCGGCTCCGTTCAAACGCAACGATGCTATGCTGGAGACGCTGCCGATCGGCGTGATGCACTTCCCCGGCACCGGGATCCAGGACAATCTCGCCGACAAGGCCAAGAAGCTAGGCATCGCGGTCTGGAAATTCGGCGGCGCGTGAGCGCTGCCGCAAATTGCGTCCGGCTCGCTCAATGCCGCTGATTGTGAAACGGGCCGCGGACCCGACGCGCTGGCCGCAGCCTGGCACCAGGTCCGCTCAGATCTTCGTTCAGATCACAATTTTGATTAAGGCTCCCACTCTCGTCCCCGCGCGCGGCATTGATCACCTCTCTGACCTCGAGGGCGGTGTTGGCGGTTGTCCATCCTTGCAAGCCGGAGGTCTGCCGTACCTCCTCATCACTCGCGGCAAGGATTTCCTCGCTCAGCGCTTGGAGCAGGCGGGCCAGATCGCCAGTCGGATGCCAGCGTGTCATCACTTGCTCCAGTTCCGTTGATCGCGCAGCAGAGCGCGTCGCATCCGCCGTCGCGTCGTGTCGTAGTCGAGCTCGGATATATCGTGGATCTTGCAGATCTCCCTGGCCGCCAGGCCATCAGCCATGCCGGCGATGATCTTCAGCGCCAGCGGATCGGCTTTGAACAGCCGATAGATGTTGGCCAACATCTGTGCGGCGGCCAAGACCCGCTCCGGATCGGGCACCTCATCGCCCTCATCATCGGGGAAACTTCTCTGGTCCGGATCATCGCGGCTCACAAGTAGCCTTTGCTCGAGCCGCGCACGCCGCCAATGGTCGTTGCAGATGCTGCGCATGACACCCGACAGAAACGCCAAAATGGGAACGTCGGGTGGCCAGGGGCGCGAGCCATCGAGGACGCGTGCGATCGCCTCGTGGAGGATGTCGCTCCAGCCGAGGCCTCCCGGCAAGTCGCGGCTCCACGACCGCGCCAGAGCTTTTAGCCGCACGAGTTCGAGATCGGACAATGCGTCGATCGCGGCTGCGGCATCGCCCGCGCGGCCGCCCGCATCATCTGCCTTGGGAGCTATCGTTAATCTTTCCATGGTCACACCAATATGCGCTTCACCGGGCCCAGTGCGGACATCGGATGAGAATATTTTTTGACGTGTCTGCGCTGGCGGACATCAGACGCATCGTCTGTATCGTAACAGGAAAGCTTTCATGGACGATACGATGGCAGCTGCGCGCCGCTGGTATGCAGAAGATTTGCGATTCAAGGTCCCCGTCCTGCGTAACCCCCAGCTGATCGAGGCATTCGCGTCTGTTCCACGCGAGAAATTTGTCGGTCCCGGACCGTGGCGCATCATCTCGGAGCCGTACAGCGATGCATTCCTGACCCCCGATACCGACCTGCGCTGGCTCTATCATGACGTTCTCGTGACGATCGATGCGAGCCGCAACCTTAACAATGGGATGCCCAGCTTCTGGGCGCGCAACTTTGAGCATCTCGACATTGCGCGCGGCGAGCGCGTGCTCCAGGTTGGTGCCGGAACCGGATACTATTCGGCGGTGTTGGCCGAGATTGTCGGGTCCACTGGTCGCGTGACAGCAGTTGAAACCGACCCGATGCTGGCCTCGCAGGCCCGAGCGAACCTCGTGAACTGGCCGCAGGTCGATGTCATCTCAGGCGACGGCCGGACGGTAGACGTTGGTGAACTTGACGTCATCATCGTCTTCGCCGGATCGACCCATCCATCCCGCCTTTGGCTCGATCGCCTGGCCGAAGGCGGCCGGCTTCTGGTGCCGCTGAGCGACGAATCTTGGAAGGGCTTTCTTCTTCGCGTAGTCCGGCGTCGAAGACGGTTCGAGGCCGCTTCGATTGGTGCCGTCTCAATTTATCCATGCATAGGTGGCCGCGACGAGGAGGCGGGAAAACGTCTGCATGCCGCGCTCGAAGGCCTGCCGTCTGGCAAGGTTCCGATTCGCGCGCTGCACGTCGGCGATCCAAGCTCTAACGATACAGAAAAAGTCTGGTTTCAAGCAGCAGGGTTTTGGCTGGAACGCGAGCCCGCCGGCGCGGATGTTGCCGCTTCGAAATGATGGGCTGATTCGATCACCTCGAAAATTAGACCGGCTGCCTCCAGAACCGAGTGCTGTAATTGTTAAGCCCTCGGGTATGCGAATCGACCGTCGCCTGAAATGTCTGCGGAATCTTGTCGCCGTCGCCGCCTTCTCTGAAATAATCCCTAACCGAATAGAGCGCTCCTCTCATCAGGTGCTGCCATGTTTCATACAGCTCGATCTGCCGATCCTGCTCCCGCCTGGCGGCGCTAGGCTTTCGCTTGGGAGTAGGCATCGTATAGTTGGGACGTAGATCTACGTCATGGATGAATGTTATGCTGCCGGACGTCCACTCGTCATCGACCGTCCGCCGCCACCGATAGCTCACTCTGACACTCAGGCGCTTATCGCAGCGGTAAGGCGGCACGATCTGATCATCGACGTAAAAGAGCTGGCCCTCCTTTTGTTCCTCTTCCATTCGTTGCTTCATGGCCTCGACCGCGTAGGACAAATCAGTGCCCGCGCGTCGGAGGGTGTTTTCTGTTTCCGCGCGCTTTCGCGGTGCCTTGGCCTCGCGGTGTTTCGTCAAGGCCCGTTCAAAATAAAGAAATTGCTTTGCAACGTAGGGTCCGCAATTCGCGAGAGGAAGACGGTGCAGATCACCCAATTGCTCCTCGCGGACCGCTTGCCCGATAAGCCTGTTCAACTCACTGTTATCGATCGCCGCGAGGGCATTTTGTTGATCGCGAGGGATATTGATCTCTCCCATGCCGGGCATCCTCGTTTTTTGTTGAGGCTTGAGTGATCGTGACGACCTCAGGCCTGCAGAAGTAGGTGGGAAGTCAGCTACCGTAAGAATCGCAATTCCTGAATCATATCAGGACAAGTCTCATGAATCCTACCGCGGCAATCGCTGATGTTCGGAGGCCGGGGGGCGGCTCCAACGCTTACTGTCTATCGAGTATCTGCACCGCGATCGCGAGCGCTTTCTTCACCAGAGGCAGGTCGCGTCCTGTGAACTCCACCATGCAAACCTCCTCAACTGCACATCAATCCACAATCCATTCTAATCGATCCGCCACCGCACTTTGACGGCGACGACGTTCCAACCGAGAGCCGCGCAGTCCCGGCAACCGGACTCCTGTTTGGCGGAAACCTCCCCGCTGCCTCGGCGCTGATCCTTGATCCGGCCGCAGGCCTGACGCCATCAACCCGCAAGGGGTCGGCTTACGCTGAAGCGTGCCGCCGCTTCGTCTTCGCCTGCGCGGTGATTGCGGCCCACGCCCGGATTCATCGGGCGCCTGTCGCGCGGGGATGGTCCCCGCCTCAGAACAGGAGCCGGACCGATGTCTCAAAGCCTTGCCTGCGCCAACGCATGGAACCTCGCCACCACCCTCATGGTCTGCGTCGTTATCTTCCGCACCGGCATGGGCGGATACGGCGTCATGCACGCCACCGAATACGACGGCGATCCGGCCGCCGTGATTTACGAATTCGATCCGTTCCAATGACGAAGGGGCGGTTCAGATCGCTGGCCGGTGAGCGGAGGTCCTTTCGGATTTCCGCTCACCGTCGCCGCCGTTTTTGGCTATGCTGTCGATTGCGCCGTGGTGGTGGTGGTGGAAGGCGCGACCGTCAGACCTTTATCTCACGGAGACCACCACCATGATCATCTTTGGACCACTGCTTGTCCTCGTTGGCATCGGCTTCTTCTGCTGGTTGCTGTTCACGCTCGCTGTTTTTGCACTGCCTTTCTTCGTTGGCCTGATGATCGGCACCTGGGCCTTCGACGCCGGCGCCGGAGTGCTCGGCGGCGCTGCAGCAGGGCTCTTGGCGGGCGGTGTGACCATTGGCGTTGGCCAACTCGCGCTCGCCTTCGTGTCATGGACTTGGCTTAGACTCTTGATCATCCTCCTCTATGTCGCGCCCGCCACCGTCGCTGGTTACAGCGCGACACATGGAATTGCCCAGATGGCGATGTCGTCACCCGCCTGGCAGACGGTTTTCGCGGCCGTCGGGGCCGTTGCCGTCAGCATTACCGCCTTGGTTCGCTTCACCGGAATGGCCGCAGACGGACCAGCAAGACAGCGCTTGGCACGGGGCTGACCTCAGTACTGGGAGGGGCCCGGCAGGACCTAACTAGGCGGGTTATTACTACGGCTTCGGAGCACTACCGGCCATCGATGTGGACGCGGACACGATCAGCATCATGGGACGTTCCAGTTCTTCGGCCAATTGCGGCATCTGCTGAATCTGCTCGCGTGTCGGGGCAAACTCCTCGACCCGCCGAATTTGAAAGCCCGCGCCGATCAGCGTGTTCAGGGTAGTGCCAAGCGTCCTGTGGTATTTCAGAACGCCCTTGGCGAACCAGTCCGTCCGACGTTCACCCTCGACGGAATATCGATTGACCGGCCAGGTTTTGCGGCCCTCCTCATCGGAAATCCAGTGCGGATGTGCCGCCGCCATGAAGATCGGATGCTCAATCGTAAAGACGAAATGCCCGTCAGGAACGAGCGTTTTGCGGATCACATGTACGAGGCGGCCAAAATCCTGAACATAGTGAAAGGCCAGTGCGCTGTAGGCGAGGTCGAAAGCGGCCCCAGGGAGGTCCAGTGTGTCGAGATCGGCGATGCGATACTCGATGGCGGTGTCCGCTGTGTCCGCCCTGGCACGCTCGATCATGTTTTGCGACAGATCCAGACCCAGAACCGAGGCCGCGCCCTGCTCGCGCATCCAGCGCGAGGCCCAGCCGAAGCCACATCCCAGATCGACCACACGTTTCCCGTCCAGATCGGGCAGCATGGCCCGGATCGCGGGCCATTCAGGAGCGCCGTCCAGTCCATGCACCTGCCGGGGCAACTGGCTGTAGCCAGCGAAGAAATCGGGACTGTCGTAGATATTCTGCGCCATGTGTGCCTGCTATTCGGCTTTTCGCTCTGCGCTGCTCCGGATGATTATTACGCATCCAAGTCGAATTGTCGCAGTGGGCTGCGCCATTTGACGAGCCTATCCAGTCAAGCTGCTTCTGGCGCCGGAAACGAAAAACCCCGGCATGAAAGCCGGGGCTCCCGTGATGCCGCGACGTACATCCGGCCGCGACAACCAGGCGGCAGTTAGCACGGGGTTTTCGAAGAAAATGTGACCTTCGCCTCGTCGTTCTTGAACGCCGGCCGATTTCAGCGTGCTCGTTCATTTCATCAAGTCGGGCACTCTATTTCCTCTGTCCAAGACCTGCGACCGCGCGAGACAACGGATCCCTTCAAGCTACTATTCGCGCGGAGACTTGCGACCGGATCGTTGATTGATTTAGATATGAACGTGTTTTTCCTTTTTGGAGCAAATGACGTGGCGTTAGGTACTGTTAAGTGGTTCAACCCGACGAAAGGCTATGGATTCATTGCGCCGGATGATGGTGGCAAAGATGTTTTCGTGCACATCTCGGCGGTAGAGAAGGCCGGCTATACCTCGCTTGTTGAAGGCGCGAAGGTCAGCTACGAGCTGGTGACGAACCGCAGCGGCAAACAAGCCGCAGAAAATCTCCGCCTAGGATAAGGCGCAGCTCGACGTCCTGGCATACTTTGAGCTAGCCTGAATCTCGTGGTTTTGAGACCTTTGGAAGATATCCCAGTTGGCGCTCGAGGGCGGCCAAAGTCGAGCGGGCTGAATCCAAACGTGCGGTCGCCTCAGTTAGGTTGGCCCACGCTTCGTTCTGCCGCGAGACAGCTGCCGAGCCGATCTTAATGCTATTCTTAAAACACCGCGTGTCTTGGCTGCGTAAGGCGCGCCCCAATTCAGGCAGTATCCTGGTCAGCGCTCGATGCGCGGAACGTTCTTTTCGCTCCAGCCGGCCGACCACGGCGAAGGCCTCACGATAGTTCCATATCGCTTCGATGGCTCTGTTTTCAAGATCGCTTTTGTCGCTCATCCGGTTCTCTTCTCATTCGAGCTCTTAGCGGGCGTCGTCCTGCACGATATCCTGCTTTCGGGCCGCGCGGCTAATCGTTACCGCTGCCGGATCGGAAGGCCTGGCGAGAGCTGACATCGATCCCATTGTAACTGACCGGATCAGGCATCCAGCGTGCTCGCGATTCTTGTCTTTGAGCTACACTCAGCGAAGCCTGAGCATCGAGACACGACCGATCATCGCAGAGTGGCAGTTTCGTGGCAGTCGTTGTGCGGCATCGACCAAACGGCGACGGATCACAACTACGGCCGACCGCTCTCGTGAACGGGGCGTGTGCTGCCGACGCGGCGATTGCGGAAGCGGAGATCCGTCCGTCTCCACTACAGAGAGCTAAGCAGCATTGGATTCGTTGGGCCAGCTCTCTCGGTGGGCTCCCAAATCGACACGTTCTCCTTGATGTCAGCTCTGTTTGGATCGAGCGCACCAACGGCCTCTTCGATGGATGGATCTGGCCGAAGGACGGCTGAAGCCTCGACCGCCTATGGCGCAACAGCGGCGTCACAACTTTCTTCCCCTGCCGGCTTCGCCGCCATTCCTCGCGAAACAAGAAAGTTCCTCCTGTGCTGTCCAGCCCCTTCGGGGTGCGCCGTCGATCGCCTCCGGCCTGTCGATCACCATCGAGGCCGCAAGGTGCGGGCTCGAAAACAGAGATCAAGGAGAACTACCATGGCGACCATCGGCACCTTCAAGAAGACCGGCAACAACGAATTCAACGGCGAGATCGTCACTCTGTCGCTCCAGGCGAGGAACGTCCGCATCGTCCCCGAAACCAGTCGCTCGGGCGACAACGCCCCCAGCCACCGGATCTATGTCGGTCGTGTGGAGATCGGGGCCGCCTGGTCCAAGCGCTCCAACGAGGGCCGCGACTATCTCGGCCTCAAGCTCGACGATCCTAGCTTCACCGCACCGATCTTTGCCAACCTCTTCGCCGATGAAGAGGGCGAGGGCTTCAGCCTGATCTGGTCTCGCCCCAACCGTCGGAACGGCGACTGATCCGGCCCGCGATGCCCCGCCCGGCTGGCCCGGGCGGGGCATCGCCACGCTGAGGAAGCGCGAAGGCACCTCGTTTGCCGTGACGGCGCAAGCGGGAAGGGCGTAACCGATGCCGATCAGCGGCCGCGTACCGATTTGATTGGACGTCTTTGGTTGGCCTCGATCACGCTCTCGACGATGTCTTCCCAGTCCGGACAAATGGCGACGAGACGATCCAGCACTGTGGGATCCCGTTCGATCTGACCGAGCGCCTGAGCGCGCCATTGATCGTTGAAGCTAATGCTCATCAGTCCCAGGCATTCGACAACCGAACTGTCGGGGAGCAGGTGCTCCATCGTTGCCGTCACTATGCCGGTCCATTGTTGGATCAGATGCCACGGCTCCGCCTCGCCCCGCGCCTCCAACTTCTCTCCGAGCAGGCCAATCAGCGCAAAGAACCGCGTTGGCCAAGGTTGCGGCCTGAGTTCCGTGACCAGAGCATCCACTGTCTCGCGAATGTCGGCTGGCAAGTGCTCGTACAGAGTCATGAGGCCTACTCCATCTCCCCCAGCATGCCAGTCCGTTTCTGAACCAGGCATGCGTTTTGGAGACAGATCAGATTTACGTAAAGCCGCCTATCAACTTATGCGTGAGGCAATGCGGAGTTGATTCACGACGTGCCGGTGTTGCGACGGAGCACAAAATTGTCGCGTCATCGAGCCCGATGAGAATGAACCGTCGTTCGCTTGACGAGATCGGTTGCTTCGACGTCGAGCGCCTCCGCGATTCGGCCGAGCACGGTCACGCTGGCCGACACATCGGCGCGTTCAATTGCGCCGACGTAACGGACGCTTAGTCCAGCGCCATCGGCCAACTCTTCCTGCGTCATTTTCTTCACATGACGTATCCGACGCAGATTGACCGCCATGACCTCCTTGAGATCCATGGCAACAAGGGAACTCACATCGGAACGATCGTTCCAGGAACGATCGTTCCGATTCGTACCGAGCCGTGCTATTCATATCGTCTGGCTCGGGCCTGGTGTGCCGCTTCCGGGGAGCGCCGCGATGCGGTCTGCGCATCACGGCACAATTCGCGTGTGACGATTTCCCAGCTTGCAAAGTCCTGGAGCTTAGATGAATTCTAATCGCTGCATCGATGCTGAGGGGCAATTGCAATGAACGAAGCGCCATTCCAGGACCGGCCGCCAATAACCGAGCGCGTCAACGCCTATGACGAGAAACATCTTGCTATCTACGTTCGGTTGTTGATGGCCGAAGAGGAGGGCGCCGACTGGCGCGAGGTGGTCAGCGTGATCTTCGGCCTCGACCCCACGCGCGAACCAGATCGTGCCAAAAATGTCCATGATAGCCATCTCGCTCGCGCGCGATGGATGGTGGAAGCAGGATATCAGGACCTTTTGGAACCGCGGATGCAGTGATTTGCGCCCCAATCACGCAAATTGCGATCTCGCGTGATGCAACCTCCGGGTCTAGTCTCTTGTAGCGTCTTTAGGGATCGTGGTGCGGGGCACAGAACAAAAAGACGAGAAGACAGACCATGCCGACCCAGTATTGGCGCTCGCCGGAGACCATCGAACGCCTGAATCGTCTTGAACGCCCGGGTTTTGCCCTCGAATTCCTTCGTCGCAATGCCGACTACCGCCGCGACTTCGCCCGCACTGAGCGCCAGATCGCGCGCGGCGAATCCGATCCCAACACCATCCGAACGATTTTCGCACGTCGATGGAGGTTGCGGTGTTGCCCATGACCCCGTCTCTCCGGTTGGGCCCGAGGCAGCCATTTGGCTTCCCGAGGCATCACCGGGAACTTTGATCCTGGAGCCAGCGCCGCCGGGCTTCGATATTCCCCGTTCGATTGATCGCAGCGCTTTTGGGCAGTCGCTCCTCGAGCAGCCCGATGCTGATGGTCGCGAGTTGGTGATCGCCGACGGCTCGGGCGAGTTGCATGTCCGCTTGCGCGACGAGCAGGCCGCGCTCAGGCCTGCCGTGCTTCTGCCGCTCGACAGCATGGGCGAACTGCGGGCCGACGTGGTGCTACACTTCGCGCGCCGCCTTGCTGGCCAGCGCTCCGGTCTTCTGCCGGCGGCGCTGCGGCTGACGTCGTTCCAGAAACGGCGATTGATTCAGCTACTGCACGCCTTCGACGTCCACGACCTGGGCGGCGGCCCGCGAGACGTGGCAGCGAAGGTGCTCGCCTCCGACCACGCTCAGCGCCGCTCGGTCGAGTGGAAGGATTCGCATGCCCGCCGCAAGGCGAACCGGCTCATTCATGATTCGATCGCCCTGGTCGAGCGCGGTTATCTGAAACTTCTACGCGGCCTCTGAGCGCCCATCGATCCCTAAAGCCATCCGCCCCGATGTTTAATCCGCGCCTCGTGGCAACGCCCGGCTTCGCCTGGTTGCGACGATGGGGGGACACAAACGTACGTCAATTTTCGTCCACCCCCAACGCCTGAACTCTCCGCCACTGTGGCCCGGACATGCCGCGACTTGGCCGCGGCGCTTCGAGGCAAGACGGAGATCTCCCATGCTCGATAGGCCTGCGCAACTCGCCACCCGCTACGTACGCACCCCCGAGGCCGCGCGCCTCCTCGGCATCTCGCCGCGCACGCTCGAGAAATATCGCTGCCATGGCAATGGCCCGACCTTTCGCAAGCTCGGCGGCCGCGTCGTTTACGCCATCGGCGATCTCGAAGCCTGGGCCGATCATGCCGCCTGCAGTTCAACGTCGGATCCTCGCTATCTCGAGGCCCGCGCCGCCGGCAACGCGCATCGCTAAGGCAACGCTCGCCATGTCGTCGCGCCGCCTCATCACATCAAGCGAGCGAAGCAAGCTCGACCCGTTCGTTGTTGCCACCGGCGATGCCAGCCCGCGCGATCAGCGCGACCTGATGGAACGGCCATTCTTTTCGCTCGCCAAGGCCAAGCGGACGAGGCCGATCAACTACCAGGCTGGCGACGTGTGCGTCGAAGTCTATGCAGTTCCTGAGCACGGCATGGCGACCATTTGGGATGCCGACGTGCTGATTTGGGCGGCCAGCCAGATTGTCGAGGCTGAGAACCTTGGCCTGAAGACTTCACGCTTCCTGCGCTTCACACCTTACCAGCTTCTAACCGCCGTCGGCCGACAGACCGGAGCCCGCGACTACAAGCTCTTGAAGGGAGCACTGACGCGCCTGCAGGCGACCGTGATCCGCACCAATATCCGGCAGGGTGAGCATTGGCGGCGTCACCAGTTCTCCTGGATCAACGAATGGGAGGAATGCGCCCGGCGAGACGGCCGCGTGGAAGGCATGGAATTTGTCCTCCCCGACTGGTTCTATCGCGGCGTCATCGATCGCTCGCTCGTGCTCACGATCGATCCGGCCTACTTCAGCCTGACCGGCGGGATCGAGCGCTGGCTCTATCGCGTCGCGCGCAAGCATGCCGGCCGCCAGCCAAGAGGATGGCTGTTCGAGGTCGCACACCTCCATGCAAAGTCGGGCAGTCTGGTGCGTGTCTCTGATTTTGCGCTGCAGATCCGACGCATCGCTGCGCGTCAGCCGCTTCCCGGCTACCGCTTGCGCATCGAGCGTGAAGCGCGTCGCGAATTGCTGCGCATTGTTCCGGCCAAACTATCCACTGCCCCTGTGGACGGCGCTGTGGAAGCGCTCGGGACTTCGCACGCAAACCATATCGGGATTCCGCACGCAGCCCTATCGGGACTTCGCACGCGTGAACCGCAACTAACGCTTTGGCCCGAAACTGTGATTCCGGGCCTTAACTTAGAGTCTAACTTAGAATCTAACTGTTGTAGTGGGCCCCTACGTCCTGCGGATAACGACGAAGCTCGCGCTGAGCCACCAACCAGGCACCCAGCCCAACCATCTCTGCCGCTTCCAGGTTGCAAGACGGGAGGCAAACGATGATTGTCGCTGTGCTCAACCAGAAAGGCGGCGTCGGGAAGACCACGCTTGCCCTGCACCTCGCCGGTGAATGGGCCCTGCGCGGAAAAAGCGTGACGCTGATCGATGCTGACCCCCAAGGCTCGGCATTGGACTGGTCCCAACAGCGCGCGCGAGAGAACGTCCCGCGGCTGTTCGGCGTCGTTGGCCTCGCGCGCGATACGCTCCATCGCGAAGCGCCGGAGATCGCACGCACCGCCGATCATGTCGTCATTGACGGGCCGCCGCGCGTCGCTGGATTGATGCGTTCGGCGCTGCTGGCGGCGGATCTGGTGCTGATCCCCGTGCAGCCGTCGCCCTTCGACGGTTGGGCGTCGGCCGAGATGCTCGCTCTGCTGCGTGAGGCGCGCATCTATCGGCCACAGCTCGCCGCCCGCTTTGTGCTCAACCGCTGCGGCGCGCGCACCATCATCGCCCGCGAGACGGCCGAGACTCTGGCTGATCACGATCCGCCGGTCCTCGCCAGCACGATCGGCCAACGCGTGGTCTTCGCTGACGCCGCGCAATCCGGTCGGCTCGTCTTTGAGTTCGTCGAGCAGAGCGCCGCCGCCCGCGAGATCGCGGCGCTCGCTGCTGAAGTCGCGAGGTTTGCGCCATGAGCGAACGCTCCGCCAAGCGCGGCTTTGCCTCGCGTCCCGGCGATGCCGAAAGCTGGATCAAGGCCAGCGATGCACCGCCGCGCCGCGTGGATGAGGGGGCCGCATTCACCGCGCGCCTGACCATCGACGTCACGCCGGCGCTTCGCGGCCGCATCAAGGTCGCCGCGTTCCAGCGCGGCGTGACCGTCGCCGACATGCTGCGCGAGTTGCTGGCACGAGAGTTCCCGACTGACACCCCGGAGAGCCGGCATGAACGACAATGACGCCTTGCCGCCGCGTGCCGTGCCATCCTCGCATCGACGCGACGTTGCGCTCACCCATGTCGAGCTGACCTGGATCGAGAAGCGGATCGAGCACTGGCTGCGCTTCGGTCGCCGTGCCGAAGAGAAGATCCTCGACCGTCGCCGCAGCATCTCAAGTTTTGCGCCAGGCAGTATCTTCGGCTTCGTCCGCTGGGCATCGAACGACTATGGCACCATAGTCTCGCGCATGGACATCGTGCGCGCCGTGGAAGCGGGCCAGCGCTATCAGACGCTGCCGTTCGTCCGCCCCGGCGGCGAAATCCTGCTGCGCGTTGATAGCTGGCCGAAGGTTGAGCGCGTCTTGCAAGCCATCGACGCCATTGAGGCGCTCTCCATCGATCCGGCTGACGCCGCACCCGAATACTGGCGACATCTCCACAACCGTCTTGCCGCCGACCAGGTGCCACGCGCGTACACGCGCGAGCAGCATGTCGCCTGGCTCAAGCGCCGGAGCGTCACGCCATGACCCGCTTCGGCTATCTCATGTTGACCTACCTTGCGGCGCTGGTCGCCGGCGCCCTGGCGTTCGTTCATCCTGCGCCGCGGCTGATCTGGAACGTGACCGCGAGCACACCAAGAGGGCTTTACGCGCTACATCCGCCTGGAGAACTACGCGATTTGGAACTGGTCGCGGTACGGCTACCGGAGCCGATCGCGAGCTTCCTTGCCGATGGCGGCTTTCTTCCGAGAGGTGTGCCGCTGCTGAAGCGTGTGATGGGGGTGCCGGGGCAGACCGTGTGCCGGTCAGGCGACACCGTTTCCGTCGATCACGTCGATGTCGGCACCGCACACGACCGCGATCATCGCGGCCGTCCGCTACCGCGTTGGAGCGGTTGCCGCACCCTTGAGCCGGGCGAAGTCTTCCTCATGAACCCGACCGTCCAGGACAGCCTGGACGGCCGCTATTTCGGCGCGCTCCCCGTCAACTCGATCGTCGCGCGCGCGGCCCCGATTTGGACCGATGAAGCCGGCGACGGCCGTTTCGTCTGGCGCGCCGCCACCCATTGACCCGCTTCTTAAACCCGCCAACCCAGGAGCTTTCCCATGGCGCAAATCGGCCAGTTCACTCGCGACAAGTCCGGCTTCACCGGACGCGTTGAAACGCTGTTCTTCGAGCGGATTCTCACCCTCGTCCCGGCCGAATCCTCGGATGCCGAGAACGCGCCGGATTACCGCATCCGCCTCGGCGATGCCGACGGCCCGGAGATCGGCGCAGGTTGGAAACGCACTGGAGAGAAAGCGGGAGAGTACGTTTCGCTCATCATCGACGACCCGGCGCTGCCGCGGCCGATCCGCGCCAATCTCTTCCAGTCGGGCGACGACAAAGCGGCCTGGACGCTGAACTGGAATCGTTTGCCCCAGCGCGCCGAGCGGGACTGATTGCATGCAGTATTCTGTCGTGCGTGCCGGCAATCAGGCGCATCAACGGTCCACCTCCTTGTTCGGGCGAAAGCTGTCTCATCCCTCGGGTCCGCGCAACGGTCGGGCGGCTGCCGCGCACAGCGGTGGTCAAACCGGCGGTCCGTGCGTGCCGTTGGTGAACAGCACGACGCCTCGCCATGATGGCCGAGACAGGGCGGGCCTTGCCGTTCTCCTCCTTACCGGCCTGCTGGTAATTGGCGGGCCAACGGCAGCAGTATCCGCGCAGAGAGCGTCGGCGCAAAGTCAACCGGCGAGCGATCACTTCGCAGCTCATGTAGCGGAAGCCGCGCGGCGTTTTGGCATTCCGGCTGCATGGATACGCACCGTCATGCGGGTCGAGAGCAACGGCGATCGGCGTGCCGTCTCACCGAAAGGTGCACTCGGCCTGATGCAACTCATGCCCAAGACCTGGGCGGACATGCGGGCTCGCTACGGTCTCGGACGTGATCCCTTCGACCCCCGTGACAACATCCTCGCCGGCGCTGCCTTTCTTCGCGAACTGCACGACCGTTACGGCTCACCTGGTTTCCTTGCGGCCTACAATGCAGGTCCCGGCCGCTACGAGGAGTTTCGCGATAGACACCGTCCACTGCCCGCCGAGACGACAGCCTATGTCGCAGCCATCGTCCCTTTTGTCGATGCGGAGGAGACATCAGGGCCTCTTCCCCTCGCGGCCTTTTCTCGTTCATCCTGGACGCGGGCGCCGCTGTTTTTCGGCCACGTTGACGGTCCGTCTCGTGGCGCACGAGCGGCGCTCGATCAACCCGCGCATGGCGGCTCAGCTGCCACTCCGGTGCACGATGTTTCGGCGATTGCGCCTCAGTCGGAGGGCCTGTTCGTCGCGCTCTCGGCCACGGGGCGATCGCAATGACTGCACGGCATCTTCAACGTCAATGCGCGGATCGCGGTACGTCTGCACACACCGTTGTTGCGGCGGCTGCACATCGGGCAGCTCGTGACATCAGCCGTCAGTTTGCAGGTTCGCTGGCGCCCCGTGACGGACATTCGGTTTGCATTCGAAACGCTGCAATACAGTCATGCGGGCGATGCCTTCGGCCCGCGCTCTACTCGTCGCTTCGCTCCTCACCGAGCCACCCTACGGGTGTCTCGGCCCTTCGGGTAACGATCGCTATCGCAAACGCTCGCAAACAGTGGGGGCTTCCGCGAGTACCGACCGAACGATGGCGAGATAAAAGGCCGCAATGTGCGGCTCGGTCGGTTGGTTGTTTGTGCTGCTATTTTTCCTCGGGTCCGCAATGTGCGGCTTCGGCACGCAATGTGCGCTCGACTATCAACCCGTTGCAAGGATTCTGCATTCCGCACATTGTCGAGGCTGGCCATGGCTGAAGACAGCGATTTTCAACCACGGCCCGGCCGCATCCGCTCCTCGAGGAGCCAGCGGGCCAAGCCCTTCATCGCCCAGGCGCTTGCCGCCGCTCAACGCGCTGGCGGCGGCATTTCGCGAGCCGGCCAGCTCGTCAGCCACCGTCATTCGCGCTTCGGCCGCGGCCGAGCCGCCAGCGTGCGGGCACACCGTCTGCTCACCGGCCGCTCACGGCTGGTGACGATCAAGACCCGCGTCGTCCGGCATAGGACGAGATCGGCGCCGCTCACAGCCCATCTCGGCTATCTCCGCCGCGAAGGCGTCACCCGGGACGGGGAGAAGGCCCGCCTGTTCGGCCCGGACACCGAGGATACCGATCCCAAGGCCTTTGCCGAGCGCTGCCAGAATGACCGTCACCATTTCCGCTTCATCGTGTCGCCCGAGGACGCGCCCGATATGGCCGACCTCAAAGGTTTCGCCCGTGAACTGGTCGGCCAGATGGAGAAGGATCTTGGCACCAAGCTCGACTGGGTGGGCGTCGATCACTGGAACACCCAACACCCCCACGTCCACATCATCGTGCGCGGCGTCGCCGAGGACGGCCAGGACCTCGTCATCTCCCGCGACTACATCAAAGAGGGGATGCGCGCCCGCGCCCAGGACTTGGCCTCGCAGGAACTTGGACTGTGCTCCGACCTCGACATCCGCCGATCGCTCGAGCGCCAGGTCGAAGCCGAACGCTGGACACAACTCGATCGCCAGCTTGTTCGCGATGCAGGCCGGCTCGGTGTCATCGACCTTGCGCCCAATCCGGCCGAGCCGCCTGATCAGTTCCAGGCGCTGAAGGTCGGCCGGCTACGACGCTTGGAGAGCCTCGGCCTCGCTCATCAACTCGGGCCCGGCCAATGGTCCATGGACGAAGCCGCCGAGACGACCTTGCGCGAGCTCGGCGAGCGCGGCGACATCATCAAGCGTATCCACCGCAGCCTGACCGAACGCGGCATCGAGCGCGGGACCGCGAGCTACGTGCTATCAGGCGAAAGCCTGGACGTCCCCGTCATTGGACGTCTCGTCGATCGCGGGCTCGACGACGAACTCAAAGGGACCGCCTATGCCGTGGTCGACGGCGTCGATGGCCGCACCCACCACATCAGGCTGCCTGATCTCGACGCCGCCGGCGATAGCGCACCGGGCTCGATCGTCGAGCTCCGCAAGTTCGATGACGCGAGAGGACAGCGTCGCGTGGCGATTGCCGTCCGCTCCGATCTCTCGATTGAAGCGCAGGTGACAGCGAGCGGCGCGACGTGGCTCGACCGGCAGGCCGTCGCACGCGACCCTGTCGCGCTTGGCCAGGGCGGCTTCGGCGCCGAGGTCCGCGACGCCATGGAACGGCGGGCCGAGCAGCTCATCGGGCAGGGGCTCGCCGAACGCCAGGCGCGTGGATTGGTGTTTGCCCAGAACCTCGTCGGCACGCTGCGCCGTCGGGAGTTAGAGGATCTCGGCAAGCAGCTCGCGGCCGAGACCGGTCAGCCGTTCAACCCGTCGGCTGGCGGCGAGTATGTGGCCGGCACCTATCGGCAGCGCTTCGCGCTCGCCTCCGGTCGCTTCGCCATGATCGACGACGGCCTCGGCTTTCAGCTCGTGCCCTGGACGCCCTCGCTGGAAAAGCAGCTCGGCCGGCATGTCTCCGGCGTCGCTCGCGCGGATGGCGGCATCGATTGGGGTTTTGGGCGCAACCGGGGGCTCGGCTTGTGAGCAATCCAACCAATCACCGACGTCTGGAAAGGACGGCCGACATGTCCGCGACCAGCATCCTCTGGGGACAGGTCATCACGGTCTTCGCGATCGTGCTGCTGACGATCTGGACCGCGACGGAATGGACCGCCTGGCGGCTCGGCTTCCAGCCCCAGCTCGGGCAGCCCTGGTTCGAGCTCCTCCATTTTCCTTTCTATCTCCCGCCCGCTTTCTTCTGGTGGTGGTACGCCTACGATGCTTACGCGCCCTCAATCTTCACCGAGGGCGCCTACATCGCGGCATCCGGCGGCATCATTGCCGCGGCCGTTGCGATTGGCATGTCGGTCTGGCGCGCCCGCGAAGCAGAGAATGCCGAGACCTATGGCTCCGCGCGATGGGCAGAGGAAAAGGAGATCGAGCAGGCCGGATTGCTCGGGCCGGACGGTGTGGTTTTGGGCCGGTTCGAGCGCGCCTATCTTCGCCATGATGGACCGGAACATGTCCTGTGCTTCGCGCCGACCCGGAGCGGCAAGGGCGTTGGCCTCGTCATCCCGTCGCTGCTGACCTGGCCAGGCTCGGCGATCGTCCATGACATCAAGGGGGAGAACTGGCAGCTCACCGCCGGCTTCCGCAGCCATCATGGTCGCGTCCTGCTGTTCGATCCGACCAACGTGAAGTCGTCAGCTTACAACCCGTTGCTGGAGGTCCGCCGCGGCGAATGGGAGGTGCGCGACGTCCAGAACATCGCCGACATCCTGGTGGACCCGGAGGGCAGCCTTGAGAAGCGGAACCATTGGGAGAAAACGAGCCACGCACTGCTCGTCGGCGCCATTCTCCACGTCCTCTATGCCGAGGAGGACAAGACGCTCGCCGGCGTTGCGGCTTTCTTGTCCGATCCCAAGCGGCCGATCGAGACGACGCTCGCCGCGATGATGCGGACCGCGCATCTCGGCGAGGCCGGTGTCCATCCAGTTGTCGCGTCCGCCGCGCGCGAGCTGCTGAACAAGTCCGGCAACGAACGCTCCGGCGTCTTGAGCACCGCCATGTCGTTCCTCGGGCTCTATCGGGATCCGGTGGTGGCGGAGGTGACACGGCGCTGCGACTGGCGGATCACCGACATCGTCGGCGGAGGTCGGCCCACCACGCTGTACCTCGTGGTGCCGCCGTCGGACATCAACCGCACCAAGCCGCTGATCCGTCTGATCCTTAACCAGATCGGTCGGCGCTTGACCGAGGATCTGCAGGCCAAGGCCGGCCGGCGCCGGCTGCTCCTGATGCTCGATGAATTTCCGGCCCTCGGCCGGCTCGACTTCTTCGAGTCCGCGCTGGCCTTCATGGCCGGCTACGGCATTAAGAGCTTCCTGATCGCCCAGTCGCTGAACCAGATCGAGAAGGCCTATGGGCCCAACAACTCGATCCTCGACAATTGTCACGTCCGGGTCAGCTTCGCGACCAACGACGAAAGGACGGCGAAGCGGGTGTCCGACGCACTTGGCATGGCGACCGAGATGAAGGCGATGAAGAACTATGCCGGCAGCCGGCTGGCACCGTGGCTCGGCCACCTCATGGTGTCGCGGTCGGAGACCGCCCGCCCGCTGCTCACGCCCGGCGAGATGATGCAGCTCCCGCCCTCCGACGAGATCGTCATGATGTCGGGCCTCCATCCGATTCGGGCGAAGAAGGCGCGCTATTACGAAGATAGACGTTTCCAGGAGCGCATCATGGCGCCGCCGATGCTGACGAAATCCAATGGCGGCCGGTTGGACGATTGGAGCTCAAGGCCATTGCCGCCGCGCCCAAGGGCATTGGAGTCGTTGAACGACGACCAGACGGATGACGAAGATCCAAAGGCCGCCGACCGCAGGCAGCAGCCGGAACTCGATCGAGACACGGTGGAGAATAAGGAACCACTCGAGAACGAGTTCGCTTCGGACCTCGTGGATGAGCTCGATGAAGATGTCCCGCGGATCAGGCGCATGAACGACATGATGCAGGGCGTGGCGCGCCAAGCCTCCCTCGATCCCGGCGACGATCTCGGATTGTGAGGTAGCCATGATCGGGACAAAAAAGAAGGCTCAGCTGTCGGTCTATCTCGATCCTGATGTCATGAAGGCGCTGTCGGCCTATGCCGCCCGGCGCGAGCAATCGCTGTCGCTCATTGCCGAAGCTGCCATCGCGTCCTTTCTGTCGCCCGACTCCGATGAACGGCGGGAGGCCGCTATTGC
The DNA here is from genome assembly GCF_020194055.1 of Bradyrhizobium sp. NBAIM03. Classification (NCBI taxonomy): domain Bacteria; kingdom Pseudomonadati; phylum Pseudomonadota; class Alphaproteobacteria; order Hyphomicrobiales; family Nitrobacteraceae; genus Bradyrhizobium; species Bradyrhizobium sp. NBAIM03. The sequence continues at coordinate 33,658 of NZ_JADYVS010000041.1, forward strand.
CAAGCGACTCGACCAAATCGATCGCCGAGTCGCGCGCCTTGAGCGGGATGTTGGGATTGCGGTCGAAACCATCGCTCTCTTCATCCGCTTCTGGCTCACGACGACACCGCCACTCCCTGAACCGGCCGCCAAGGCGGCGCGGGCACAGGCCGGAGCGCGCTATGATAATTTCGTCGCCGCTCTGGGCCGGCGGCTCAATCAAGGGCCGAAACTGCGGCAAGAAATCCCGGAGGATGCCCAGCAGACTGACTCGTCCCCAGGCGAGTGATGCTCAACCCCGACGATCGGCTCTGGATCGATTGGCTGTCTGGCGGGTTGGAGGATAGCGGACGAACGATGTCCGCCGCCGACGGCGAGCGGATCGTGGACCATCCAAAAAGTGTTAGGCGACCCGCGTGCTCAACTGCGAAATGCATGCCCTCCCCTGGATCAACTCGATCAGAGGCGACCCCCTGGCCCCTTATGCGACCGTCTGATGCGAGCTATATCCCTCGACGGCCTGCCAGGATGGACTGCGACCTAGCGAGTGATGTCAACGGGATGAGGGGGGATCCTGTGTTTGCGACAATTGTACAAGCGTTGCCAAGATTGCCTCAGTCGAAGACACGGATAGTGTTCGCACATTCACGCTCGATTTCCCGACTGGTTAACCAATGACCTCGCCATTGAAGCGGGCGTATCTTTAGACGGTGTGTGTCTCAAGGCGACGACTGGCATTTCTTCCACCCGAGTTCTTCTCGACTCCAATCGAGCGAGTAAGCCAGCAGCCAATCAGCGCGCCGCGCCCGTGACTTGCTGGCGGAGTTGCGGCTATTATGTGTTTGCGAGCAGGATCAACGAGATTTTGTCAGGCCCCATCCGTTGATCTACCTTCGGTCGGGCTTCTAGAGACAAACCGCCGATGATGAAGACGTACACCGGCTCGTGTCACTGCGGCACCGTCCGTTTCGAGATCGACGCCGATATCGACCATGTGCGGGTTTGCGACTGCTCTATCTGCTCGAAGCGTGGCGCGCTGATTTATCGCGTCGCCGAGGGCGACTTCCGGCTCCTGACGCCCCTCCAGGAGTTGTCGGTCTATCGCTGGGGTTTATTCACTGCGGCTGACTATTTTTGCCCGGTTTGTGGTATTTTGCCGTTCCGCAAACCAAGCCAGCCCACCGCAGCAGAACGCGAAGCCGGCATTCGGCCGTTCGACGGATGGGCAGTGAACGTGCGTTGCCTGAAGGACTTCGATCCGTTTTCAGTGCCCGTTCGGCAGATTCACGGCAGCAGGCTGACAATAGATTCGCCATAGCGGCCCTTGCCATGGACTTTCCGTTCGACTGCACGTGTTTATAATTGGTGATGTTCGTTGGACGTCGGCACTCAAAGAACGAAATCGGCCCTTTCCACCACGCTGAGTTTGGCAGTAGTGCCACTTCATAGCCGAGCATCGGGAAAACCTTCAGAAGATGCTCGTTTTCGACAGGCATCCTCGAAATCATGACGCGTCTCTTGATCGGTCGCGTGGATGGCCGGCCAAGGCGGAAGCGATGAACACGCGTCGATGATAGTGGCGTGCCTGTCCGAGTTCCTTGTCGCCGGCTCGCCTGTCACGCGTTCGAGACCCGCTGCGGCGTCGATCAGGCCGCGATCGAATAAACCCAGCGTCGAACGCACTCGTTCGCGTCGGGTTTTCAAGGGAAAGATCAAACGCACTGTGCAGGCGCGCTTCAATACCTGTCCCGGGCAACGCGGGAACGCCCGACTCCAATTCCTTCCTTACGACCGGGCGTCCAGGCTCATCTATCGTCGCGTAGCCGCGTCGGCCGAGTTCGGTCAGCAGCGTGGACTTCCCACACCCGGGGCATCCCGAGATCACGGCGAATCGATCAGATATTCTTCAAGCTCAATTGGCGCTCCAATAGACTTGCCTGATGAGGCGTAATCTCCGCGCCTTTGCGCCTCCGGATACATCACACGTGGACTACGAAAGATCGCCCCAGTGGGGATGAACGCGGTTGCCGTGGTCAATCGGCTGCGTACAAATGGTTGAAAAAGTCGAGGCAATTGCGATTATCGAAGTCTCCTCTTCCGATGCGACCGCGCCCGCCAATGCATTTCGCGAACCTGCATCCGGCAACCAGTCGTCACTCACTCCCGTGCTGTGAAACGCACTCCAATTTAATCACAGCCCTGTTCGGCCGGCAAAGAAGGCTTGTCGGGCGAAATTGGTGTTCTAAGTCCCTCAATTGGCTACGTAGAAGCCGTTGAAATTCGCTATTTTTTCTTGCGACGTGGACCCGCTGGCTTGCGGCTTTTAGGCAAGGTCTTCGGAGACCTAGCACCTTTGGGCGGCAGAACAAAGAACTCGGACAACTGCACGTCCAGCGTTTCGGCGATGCGGTCGAGAAGATCAATCGTCGGGTTCTTCGATTGCCGCTCAAGACTACTCATGTAGGAGCGGTCGATCCCGGCCTTCCAAGCCAATTGCTCCTGCGAGATACCCCGATTCACGCGAATCCGACGCACATTCCAGGCTACAATCGCACGAGTTTTCATACGTCAACTCATGCCATGGTGCTAGGCCTCAAAACACTGGCTATAATCCCGCTATTATTTCTTGGTCGGTGTTCCTCGACGTGATCTAGCCTCAAACGCGGCCGGGACCGTGATCGATGCACGTGGGCAGTCGGCGTCCCACGCGCTTCGCACGATGCCCGCGGCTTAGGATGTCGACAGTGTATCGGGGTATTTCGCCTCTAAGCTTTGGCCTATCTCCGAAAAAGCGCTCAAGACCGCATCGATCTGATCCCGTCCTATTCCAGCGTAGATGACCAACCGTACGTATCGATCGCCATAAGGGACGACAAGCACGCCCAATTCCGACAAGCGTTGGGTGAGCCTATGCGCGCTTATCTCCTCGGTCCGTAGTTTCACCAAGACGATGTTGGTCTGGAGTGAATCGAGGTCGATCGACAACCAAGGGTGTTCCGAGGTGAGCACCATGCCCAAGTGTCGCGCATTTGCATGATCGTCGGTGATGCGCTTCTGCATCGACTTCAGCGCGACAACAGCCGGCGCGGCGACAATCCCAGCTGGACGCCAGTTTCCACCTAACATCCGCCTAACGCGACTAGCGTCCTTGATGAACGCGCTGCTGCCGCAAAGCATCGCTCCTAACGGAGCGCCCAAGGCTTTGTTTAGACTGACCGCAATACTGTCTACCCCCCGCGCGAGTGCCAGCGGCTCACACCCGGCATAAGCGGCGGCATTCCACAATCGAGCCCCATCGAGATGGATGGCGATACCTCGTGGGCGACATTCATTCTCAATCTGCTGTTGCCAGCTTGCAGGCATAACCGTCCCGCCCGCGCGATTGTGAGTATTTTCCAGCGAGACCACGGATACTCGCATGGCCTCGTCCTCACTTTGGTCGAGGGCCTGCGCTAGTTGCTCAGGTGACAAATGTCCACGAACTCCAGCCACTCGAAACGTGGCCACATTTGAAACACCCGCCGTTGATGCAGCCTCGAACTCCGCGACGTGTGACTCTGCATCCGCGATGATGAAGTCACCAGGCCGGCAGTGCACCATGAGAGCCGCCTGATTGGCCATCGTGCAGGTCGGAAAGAACAGCGCGTCCTGCGTTCCAAGTGTCTGCGCTGTCAGTGCTTCCAACTCTCGCACATGCCGGTCCTCGCGCGCGCCATAACTTGATGGCGCGCGCGCAGTGGCGATCATTGCCTCGATCATCTCCGGCGTCGGACCCGCCAAGAGGTCGCTGCGCAAGTCAATCAACGACATCGAATCCTCAGCGGTTAGTGTTGAAGTACCTTGGACAGAAAGTCGCGAGCACGATCGCTAGTATTCCCCGCAAAAAATTCGTCCTTAGAGAGATCGTCGACAATTCGACCCGCATCCATGAATACGATGCGATCGCCAACTCGGCGGGCAAACCCCAACTCGTGTGTCACAACGATCATGGTTGTCTTTCGCTCCGCGAGTGCCGTCATTACGTCCAGAACTTCATTGATCATTTCCGGGTCCAGAGCGGAAGTCGGCTCGTCGAATAGCATTACCGCCGGCCTGTTCGCGAGTGCTCGCGCGATGGCCACCCGCTGCTGCTGACCTCCGGAAAGTTGAGCAGGGTATTTCTTCGCATGATCAAGCAGGCCGACTTGGCGGAGCAGTTCGGCTGCGCGCTGCTCCGCTTCTTGGCGTGGCATCCGCAGCACGAGCCGCGGCGCCAGCGATACGTTAGTCATGACATCCATATGAGGATAAAGGTCGAACGCCTGAAAAACCATTCCGGTCGTGGTCCGCAGCTTTTGCAAGTCGGCGCGTCGGTCGCCGACGGAGATTCCGTCGACAACAATCCTTCCCTTCTGGAATTCCTCCAACCGGTTCACGCACTTGATAAGGGTGCTCTTTCCGGAGCCGGACGGACCACAAACGACGACGACTTGGCCGCGCTGAATTTGGGTCGAGCAGGAGTGTAGAACCTGCGTTGTGCCATACCACTTGCTGACGTCTTCGAATTTGACCATCACGTCAGCTGCTTGCGCGGTGTCTCGCTGGTCCACTACCGGTGCCACGTTCGGCTCTCCACAAGAAGGGAAATAGAAAGGCAGATTGTGAGATAGACACCGGCCGCAAATGTGTACATTTCGATCGGCCGGGCCTCACTTTGAGCGATGATGGAAGTCGAGGTGAGGAAGTCATTCAGCGCGACGACATATGCGACGGAGGTGTCCTGGAAGAGGATAATGCACTGCGTCAGAAGAATCGGCGCCATCTTCCTCACGCCTTGGGGCAAGACGATGTACTGAAAGCTTTGGCGCAGCGTCAGCCCTGTCGATATCGCAGCCGCCAATTGTCCCCGAGGCACGCTCTGGATGCCCGCACGCATAGTCTCTGAAAAGTAAGCCGCTTCAAATAGGATGAATGCGATCAAGACAGAGAAAAACTGGCCAACAGGTCGGCCAATGACCAACGGCACCAAGAAGTAAAACCAAAACACGACGAGCACTAGCGGCACGGAGCGGCAGAGGTTCACATAGGCAAAAGCTATCAACCGCAATGGCAATGGGCCAAAGAGGCGCGCTAGCACAATGACGGTGCCAAGGATCGCAGCGCCAATGATCGAAAGCACAGTAAGCCAGAGTGTTATTTTCATGCCCTCCCAGAGGAAGGCAGCATTCGGTCCGATGATGCCAAAATCCAGGGAGAGCATTAGCTTCGCCCCTTCAGCATTCCAGGAAGGCGGGTAGCGTTCTCGACGGGCAAAACAAGCGCCAGCGTAAACAAGCTGATCACGACATAGAGGAAGGTTGCTGCAGCGAATGCTTCAAATCCGTGAAAAGTAGAGCTTTCGATTTGATGACTGCGCGCGGTGATCTCCAGTACTCCAATCGCAAGTGCAAGCGAAGTATTTTTAAAAGTAGCAAGGAGCTCCGTCGTCAACGGCGGGATCAGCATGCGCAAGCAGATGGGCATGACGATGTAACGACGAATCTGATTGACGGTCAGTCCACTTGCAAGTGCGGCGGAAATAAGCCCCCGCGGCACCGCCTGAATTCCGGCTCGTATCTGCTCGCCGACGCGGGCAGCCATATAGAAGCTGAGGCAGATGACGGCAATCGTGACTTCAGGCTCGTACAGATCCCGCTTCACCCAGCGTCCAAGATTTGAGGGCAGGAGCTCCGGAAAGACGTAGAACCACAGGAACATCTGGATCAGCAATGGCACGTTCCGAAAGAGAGCTGTGTAGACGAAGCCTATTCCACGCACCGCTCTCGATCGAGCAGTGCGGGCTGTACCGACTAAGGTTCCGATCGCAAGCGCTAGGAGGAAGCTCACCACCGCCATGACTATTGTGAGACGCAGACCTTCCAGCAGCCATCCAAGCTGCGGCTGCTGGAAGAGAATACTCCAGTTCCAATTGTAGGAGAGCATTCGACCCAGCCGCTATTGAGGGACTGCTTGCGCTTGGAAGACGGTCTCGAGCTTCTCGCTCAGTGGAATTCCAAATTGGTCAAACCACTTGTGGTAGAGAGATGTTATCTCTCCCGAGCGAAAGAGCTCGGCCAGCGTCTTGTTGACAGCCAAGCGAAACGCAGAGTCGTCACGGCGCATCATTAACCCGTACGGCTCGAAGGAGAGCGGGCGGCCGACGACCTCCAGACGGTCGCGAGCCGGCGACTTTTGTCGCAAAGTGTAGAGGATCGCGTCGTCCGAACAAAACGCGTCGGCGCGATCGCTATCGACAGCCAAGAGTCCTTCTGAAAAATTCGAGATGTTTAGGATTTTCACGTTTGGGACCTTTAGTTTCTGGACCCATCCGTTGATTACACCAACAGTGTTGGCGCCTTGAGCGAGCGCGACTACCTTATTGGCAAAATCTTCGATCTCCTTGATGCCGCTTCCTGTCTTCACCAGACAGCGCGTCGATGACACGAAGTGCATCATCGAAAAATCCACTTGCTCCTGCCGGGACAGGGTGTTGGTCGTTGATCCACATTCCAGATCGATCGTTCCATTTGCGAGAAGCGCCATGCGCGTGCTCGAGTTGATTGGAACAAAATTGACTTGTAGGTCTGGCGCGCTGATATCGTGCTTGATCGTATCCACCACACGCATGCAGATATCGATAGCATAGCCCGCGGGCTTTTTGCTTGCGTCATAGGATGCGAATGGCGGCGAACTTTCAGGGAAGCCGATGACAATTTGCCCCTTGTCTTTCACCTTCTTCAGCGTGCCGTATAGCTCCGCAGCATCGGCCTGTACGACGCTCGAGACAGACCATATTAAGAGACCGGTGGCGACCGACCATCGAACTGCTGACTGCAAGTATGATGCGTTCATCAGAACCCCCCTTCATGTGACCATTGGCCTAATATTGAACGACGAGTTCGCTTGGAAAGGGATATTTGCTCAACCAGGTCGTGAACAAGGATCACGCCCTAAGTGAGCCGCACGACCATCGGTTTAATTGGAGGCGGCAACTCAACTGAAGGGAGCTGGGCCGGAAAAAGGAGATCAGCTAAAGCATGTTGTATTGCGACATCGTGCTTTAGAGAGCTGCATGCCCCATTTCGCTTGCCGAACGACGTCGCCGTCACTCGATATGTCCCGCCGAGCTTCTCCGCGGCGAGTCCCACACCGATATTCGTCAATTAACGTTCGATGTAGTCGAGCGTTAGGGTGGCTCACCGAGCTCGGTTGCGTGCTGTGAACGGGCCGGGCCTCTCCCTAAACGATCTCGCCCGGTCCCACGTAATTCTGTTTGTTCGAGCGCTGTGCCTCATCGAGCAGCCATTTTCTAAACAGCAAAGAGCGCTGATTGCGGTCATCATCTGGTGTGACGACATAGTAGGCTGGCAGGGTGATCGGGCTTGATGGGAACGGAAGAATCAATTTCCCTGCAGCGAGTTCTTCCGCCGTGAGCACGTTGCTTTCCAAAATTACTCCGAGAGCCTGCAGGGCTGCCTCGATCGCAAGAAAGGAAGGCTTCAACTGTACTTGTCTGACATCGGGTGGAAGTTCTAGGCCTTGGCTGCGAAACCAGAAATCCCAGGAAACGAGGTTTTGATCTGTGCGAATGAGGGTGACCTGGCTAAGGGCCGAGGGAGAGTGCAGTCCTGCCGAGTCTCTCAAAATTGGACTACAGATTGGCTGAACGCCCTCTGATAGAAACAGCTGCTCCGAGCAATTTGGAAGGCCCTGCGCCCCATAGCAGATCGCCAAATCCAAGCCTGGGTCACGAAAGTCAGGTGGGCCCGAGGCGGCTATGATCCTAAGATCGATCTCTGGATGAGCGCCCATGAAGCGTCCGAGCTTGCTCAGCAGCCATCGTGTAGAAAAAGTGGGCGCACAATGCACAGTCAGACGCTGTCGTCGCGGCTTTCCAAGGACATCAGACGTAACCTCGCCGATCTCCGTAAGTGCTCCCCGAATCTTATTGTAATATCCCGCTCCGGCCGAGGTGAGCACAACTCCATCTGGTCTCCGGTCAAATAGACGAAACCCGAATATCTCCTCGAGTTTCGTGATCTGGTGGCTCACCGCTGAGCGTGTCAGGTTCAGCTCTTCCGCTGCAGCGGAAAAGCTCAAAAGACGAGCAGCACATTCAAAGGTATTTAACGCATTAAGTGAGATGGGCCGGCGAGCCTTACTCATCGGTTCCTCGAATTGGTCAACCGCAAGTCTTCCAGAACAAAGAGCGCAGCTTATAAACCGCGGCGGCGCCTCGTCAATTCGCTTTTGTTTACGATTGGGTTGCCCGTCGACGTGAACCGCCCCGGGATTGCCGGAGGCTTCAACTCTTGAGAAGATGGAGCCCTTATGGGCAAGACGACGAACACGTTTTCACCCGAGGTTCGGGCCCGTGCGGTTTGGCTGGTTCTGGATACGCCAGCGAGCACCCGTCGCGCTGGGCGGCGGTGACCTCGATTGCGGCCAAAATCGGCTGCACGCCGCAGACGCTGCATGACTGGGTCAAGAAGGCCGAGGTCGACAGCGGGCAGCGGGCCGGCGTTCCGACCGACATGGCAACCAACATCAACTGCATGATGTTACATCTCGTGGTTGCAAGCAGAGCAGTAGCATGCACTCATAGTGATACGAAGAGAGTGAAGGCCATGAAGGTAATACGATCCCTGCCCTTGCGTTGTGCACACACGGCACCCGTCAGCGAGTCGAATACCATTGAAGCGAAGACGATCGAGCAGCAGAACAGTAATAACATCAGACGCAAGTTCCGATCGAGCGAGGCGCGCTGTCTGGCAGACAGAGGAGCGTATTCTCCTCCAACCGGCGCTCCAAAAAAGAGAGATCGGAGGGCCGGACTGTGCGAGTGGCCAATGCTTGCGGCCGTGTCCCGTCGCACTCCTAAAGCATACACCGAAAGATCGCTCTCCCTACAGTGCGCGCATGGTCAGCCGAGACTAGGTCTCCACAGGGAAGACCGGCGCCAAATGGTCAACGCGGTAGTAGTACGGATCTCTGACCGTTCAGGTTGGAACGCCTCAATTAGCACAGACGCCGCCCTGCATGCTTCGGTACCGCCCCTCGCTAGAATGCCAGTGATAGCGTAGGAGTTCTTGGGCCATGCATGTATTACAATCTGAGCATCAGCCATCCGCGCCACGGCGAAGAGGCTGCCATCTCCAGGAGACTTGCGAAGACGAAAGCACTCTAAAGTTGAACGCGTCGCATCAATCGCCCTAGGAATCGCAACTTCAGCGATGGTCCAATCGTCTATCTTCGCTGCTCCCCACAGTTCAACGACGAGCTGGTTGCCTCCAGTAAATCGTGCCGCAATCCGTTCGCTGTCACTCACTCAGAGTCCTCATTGATGTGGCGTCCTAAAGATCCGGATCGGCAGCGGCGCAGCGGCGAGCCGATGGAGCGCTTGAGAAAGAAGTTCCCACGATAGCATTGCACCTCCGAGGACATGATTTGCGAGACGTTCGGGTGATGGATCCTTGCTCCGACAAGACCAGAAGTGTTCGATCCGCTCACACCAAGCATTCGGCTAATGTAGGCACAAGCGGAGCACTTAAGTGCTTACGATTGAGCTCTTCGGAGAGGCTACATATGCTACTCTCCCGTTCTTCGATGATCGCGATAGGTAAGCGTTCTCGCTACGACTTGCCTTCCAGCCCCTCTTTCACTACCCAACCCATTTGCCTTGCCAGACAAGCTGAGCCGTCGACTCTAAGTCTCTTGCCAAAGGAGTTGCTTGTGCACTGCTTACTCTGTCCAAGCCGTCCAGTCCGCGGCTCCTAAGCTGGAGTCTCTAAACTTCAGATTTCCTCCATCGAGCATTTCTTAGCGCTCCTGAATCGGAATATACGCCACTTCTTTGCAGCCATTAAATTTCAGCAACGGGTGTATCAGGATGTTGTTGTTGGATTGCTCGATGATGTGTGCTGTCCACCCCGCGAGGCGGCAGAGGGAGAATACCGCCGCGCACAAATCAGCCGGTATGCCGAGAAGCTTGTACGACACCGAACCGTAGAAATCGTCGTTGATGTGAATGCCGTGTCTTCCGTAGGGTTTCATCTCCTCGGCGAGAACGTTTAGAATCTGGAGATGGTGCGGCTCGGCCCTTAGCTGCGAGAGGATCTCGACATGCCGGCGGAGATGGCGCGCGCGCGGGTCCTCCGTCTTGTAAGCGCGGTTGCCAAATCCAAGAATGCGCTCGCGGCGGCGTCGGCGCTCTCTTACGAACTTCAGGACTCTATCTGGTGAGCCGATCTCCTCGACCATGGCGGCAACTCCATCCATCGCCCCGCCGTGTAAGACGCCCTCGAAGCAAGCGAGCGCACCCGCTACGGCAGCGTGATAGCCCGACTTGGCGCTCGCAATCACTCTCGCTGTGAACGTGGAAGCATTTGCACCAAGCTCAGCGTGCAGGATAAAATCCTCATCTAGTACTTTGGCCTCTTCCCGCGTCGGGAGGGTGCCCTTTAGCATCCACAGGAAGTTGGCAGCGTGAGCGAGTTCATCATTCGGTCGGGGGAGCGCTCGCCCCTCCCGTTGGGCGTGATGTGTCGCTACAGCGACAGCCATTTGGGATAGTAGGCGTATCGATTTTCGTTGCAGAGCTTCTGTACGATTATCTGCACCGTCCGGATCGAGCGCAACAAGCGCAGATACTGTTGTGCGCAGGGCATCCATTGGATGCGCGAGCTTCATTTGGGCCAGAAGATCGATGACTGTGGGAGGAAGTGAGCGGGCTGCTTTCAGTTCTCGCTGAAACTCGTCGAGCTCGCTCGCCGTTGGGAGCTTGCCGAAAATCAGGAGAAACGCTGTCTCTTCAAAGGTCGAATTTGCAACAAGGACATCAATCGAGTGGCCACGGACAGAGAGTGTCCCGTTCTTCGCGTCGACATCAGAAATTGTTGTCCGATCGACACAAATTCCCATCAGCCCACGATGCATTGTAGAAGCGCGAATGGAATTGTCACTGTTCATTGCGAAGCGCTCTGGTGGGACATTACGGCCGAGTGAGACGCCTGCAGCCGATCGAGAATGACTCCCGTGTCAGTCCCAAAGTGCTCTGTCAGCGCGTATACCCAGCGTTCAAGGCCGAATCCGATGCAGCCCGTATGTGCGGGTTCGCCCTCGATAGTTATACCGCAGCGCTCACCGAAGAAGCGACGATGATAGTTAAGCGAAGCGATCGCCAGCGTCCCGTTGAATAAAAGTTCTTCTTTGGTCGGAAAGATGCGTGTTGCGCGGGCTGCGGTGCTGGCCTTGTCAAAGAATGGGTCGGAGGCATGCTTAACCTCAATGGTCAGACCCAACTCACCCAGGAATTCCAGTGCAATTGCCCGATACTTGCGGAGGTAAGTCTTGACGTCCTCGTCACGCCCGACGAATACAATTTCACGCAACGTGAAGGCCCGAAGCCGTCTCAGTCCTTGGTAATGGTCTTCATTGCGGAAGCAATTGGCTACGGTTGTAACGCAACGAGTAGCGCTGAGGTGCTGACCGCGCATACTGAGGTAGACGTTATAGCACGCGGCGGGGGGGAGGCAAAATTCCGCACTCTGCAACTGACGATGATCGAGGCGCAATAGGTCGTCTTGTCCTTTGCTAAAGTCCGCGCAAGCTGACTCGCTTATGGCGCACGCGCAGAGTGCGAGATGCGGGAAGTTTCGGAAGTAGTTCAGGCGGTCAAGATCCGCGATAGGGATAAGCGATGGATACCGAATATTTGTCGCTGGGATGAAGCTCGCCCAATCCAGGAAGATAACCTCAAGTTGCTGGATAATCGCGTGTCCGCGGTCCGTAAACGTCGCCATGCCACCTGACGTCGAGAATAGCGCCTCAATAGAGGGCGCCGCTTTTGTTGGGTTGTTTCCCGTGAGCGTATTGGGCGCGGGTGTTAACTCGATGTTCTTCATGAGATCCGTCGTACGTAGGGGATTGCTGTTTCTTTTTAGGGGCGCCGTCAGCGAAGTGCCGGCGACCTTGCGAACTCATCGCGTCCGAACACGATATTGGCGGTCTGCCCGAGAGCGCTCTCGCGTCGGATGGCAGGCGAAGATCAGTTTGATTTGAACGGGACGGCGATTCCTCTTTCACTCATGATAAGCAGCCGGCATAACGCCGTCCCGCATTATTCGCTATGCCCGTGGTCCGATAGAAATGGCGGCTGATTGCGCCCTCTGCTTCATCGAAGTGCCGCTCTCGACCACGTTGCGGTTGGCCCTGAATATTGCATCGGAATGCTCCATCTTGTCTGCGTGACCTTTCTACTTGTGCATGTTTGCGCCGACCAAGGCGACCGAAGCGGCACAAAATATCAAGCCAGAACCGAGCCACATCGCAGGTGTAGGAGTTGTGTCGAAGCACAACATGTCAATTGCCAAGCTGGTAAGACGAATGAAGTCGAAGGGGGCCGCGCGCGAAAGGCGAACGCGAGCGTAGCCTCTGACGAGGGCGACTTGAGCCAGTGCAGCGAAAATCGCAAGGAGCAGCAACAATGCCCAATCGGCGGGAGATGGCCAAACCCAAGCAGGAATTGCGATCGGCAGGCCGATAACTGAACTCCATAGCATAAAGCTAAGCGACATTTGTCCGGGCCCGGCCGTGTTTGCTAGGCGCCTTACCATCACAATCGCAAGACTGTCGAGGATGGCTCCGATCAATCCAACGACCACCCAGATGTCGAGATCGGTCAAGGCCGGTTGAGTTATAACAAGCGCGCCTAGAAGCCCCATCGTTGCGGCACTTCCAGTGGCAAAGCCATGAGCTTCCTTCAAGATGAGTGTGGACAGCAGCATGCAATAAATAGGTGATGTGTAGGATATCGAGGAAACCAAAGTGAGTGGGAGCTTTGACGAACAAGTAGCGAATGCTGCGAAGCCGCCGTAACCGAGCGCTGATCTGAGAAAGTGCTCCTTCGAAAAGTAGGCTTGGAAGTCTAGCAGGCTGTTGAAAAAGGTGCTCGCCGCCGACCGGCGACCGTGATTCATTAGCTCCGACGAGATTCGGAGATGGGGCGTGCGCGGCGGCGACAATCGAGCGGGCGAGCTGTTCAGCTACGTCGACCTGGAGGCGCGGGTGCGGCGTGATCATCCGCTGCGAGCGGTCCGGACGATCGTGAACGAGGCGCTGTCAACGCTGGAGCGCGAGTTTGCCGCGCTCTATTCGCCGATTGGGCGGCCGTCGATCCCGCCGGAGAAGCTGCTGCGGGCGATGCTGTTGCAGGCGTTTTATTCGATCCGCTCGGAGCGGCTTCTGATGGAGCGGCTGGAATACGACCTGCTGTTCCGCTGGTTCGTCGGAATCGGCGTCGATGACGCCGCCTGGGACCATTCGGTGTTCTCGAAGAACCGCGACCGGTTGCTGGAAGGCGACATCGCGGCCAAGTTTCTGGCGGCGGTGCTGGCGCAGCCCAAGGTGAAGAAGCTTCTGTCGAGCGATCACTTCTCGGTCGATGGCACGCTGATCGAGGCCTGGGCCTCGATGAAGAGCGTCAAGCTCAAGGAAGGCTCGGGCGAGCCGCCAGCGCAAGGCGGCGGGCGCAATGCCGA